>NZ_JBHFOM010000002.1:0-199651 GCF_053543955.1 Colwellia sp. E150_009 | reverse complement strand
AACAATTAAATGAATTGACTGATGATGATCAGTTAAGTTAATTTAAAGTTGGCTCTACAAAATGATAAATCAAGTGATCAAAGCTGATGAGAATCGGTGATCAAAGTCATGAGAATACGCAATTTGGCTCTTTGGCAGCCAAACCACAATATTATCAACAGTATGACCAGCACCAGGATAAAATATTTCAATTAAATCTTCAACCAATTCAAAAGGATTACTAGAAACTTTATTACTTGAAATTTCTTTGTGGTTTAAATTAAGTAAATTATTAGTTAAAGGTGTAGCATATGTTTTTATATTAGACTTATTGAGGTAGGGTATTCCACCGCTTGCATCGTCATGAAAATGCGTAACAATAGTGCTTTTAACAACGAGGTCTTTAGATTCTATCCACTTTATTAACTCTGCAGTTTCTTCTTGAGTCCATGGTGTATCTATAATATGAGCCTCTTTTTTATCAATAACAATTAATCCCGATGCCCCAACCAACCCCCAAGGTTCGATTTTTTTATATGAAATATGCTGATAAACGTTTTCAGCTAAAAACTTAATTTTTAGCTGTTCATTACCAGCCCAAGAAATATTTGAAATTAATAATAATAAGATGATTATATATTTCATACTCAATTGACCTCTAACGCATAACCTGAATACCGTCATAAATGGCATATATATGTCATATTGAAGTGAGTCACTTTTATGTTACTTTACTTACTTTTGAGTGGGGCTAACAGAAAGTAAAAAACAATTGAAAACCATGAAATAAAAATGGTAGCTAATAGCCAAGCGATTTTCTCGCCACCGCTAGTTTTAGATGATCTAGCAATCAGCACAATCGGTATTAACCATATTAATAAAACAATCCAAACACTTATTCCTCCCATGAGGGTGACTCCTTAATATAATAAAACAGAATGAGCCTATAGAGTAACTCGCTTATTTATTTCTTTTGTGGCGATAGCCTGAACAACAGCACCGATACCTGTATGGTATAAACCTTCTACAACATTACGCTCTACTTCAAGTAAATGTTTAAAATGTAGTTTACTCAGCTCTGAAGTAAGCGTTTGTTTAGATTGCATTACATCAACTGAGTTGCCACCACCTGTACCGTGTTGTAATTGGTCAGGTGTGTATGCTTCTAATAAAAATACTCCATTGATTTTTAAGGATTTTTCAATATTTTTATATAGTTTTTTTCTTAGCTCAGAAGATAATGGATTAAAAATAGATATTATGCCGTCCCATTTATCTACTCCTAAGTCATAATCTTTTAAATCAGCGTGAATAAGCTCTAGTGTTACATTATTCTCTTTTGCCAATTTTTTAGCTTTAGTTAAGCCAACTATTGATGAGTCTACTGCAGTAACCGAATAGCCTTTTTGGGCTAGAAAAACTGCATTTCGGCCTTCGCCTTCCGCTAAACTTAAAATTTTTCCTTTTGGAATAGAGCAAAAATTTTGCTCTAAAAATTCATTTGGTTCAGTTCCATATGCATAAGCTTCAGAATTATACCTCTCATCCCACATTTTGAACCTCCAATTGTTTATTGATGCACGCTATGATCAAAAAATAGCAGCGCAGAAGCAAAAGCCACTGATATTTGCGCAGTATAAGTGACTTGTAGCGATTGATTATAATGCTTATTTTTTATTGCTTGTGAAATAATTAACACCAATCGAACTAATATAAAATAGCACTCCAAAAACACCGAGATCAATGAGTAGCTTTTGTATATCAAAAGTATCTGAAAATACTGAATAGTTAAAAGAAAATAAATAAAATATCCCTTTTGATCCAAAAAATGCAATTAAGAAAGGAATCAAAAAATTAAGTAGAGGGGTATTCGATTGATTAACATCCATATTTTTATATCTCCATTATTATTTAATTAACCGTATTATAACAACAGCCATGTGCAGTGAATAGGTGAATGGTTAATTATAATCTACAACGTATGAGAAGTGAATGAACTGTTTTTTATCTTAATGTAAATCACTAACATCTACATTGATATATCCAGTGATGACACTATTGTCTTTCCTAGTTATAGAGAAGTTTCCTTCAAAGCTTTTTTTGTCAGCTGATATTAAATCCATCCAACCTGGATCATAAAATATATTTTCTCGTGTCTTATCAAATGTTTCAATATTTTCTTGCGCATAGGTCCACATTTCAATGCCTAGAAATCTGGTCTCTAAATTTTCAAAATTGTATAAATCAGGGGAGGGATAACCGACAAAGGAAAAGAATATATCAATGCCTCCTTGTTCAGCATATTCTCTAGAACTCTCCATAGTGGAAGTAAATATGTATGTATTGATCTCATCGTGACCCGATAGTGTTTGCGTCATGTGTTGACTACAAATGTCTGTTGTGGCGGAGTACTCAAATGAACCACTTAAATCAATTGCTCCATCAGAATAAGTCGTATCTGTTGGGTCTATATAAGTGAGGGTTTTACGTATTGACTTTATAGCGTCTAATCCCTCTTCAATAGCATCAACTTCAAATTCTTGAAGCAAAATTCCATTTTTATATAAGTATGAGTTAGCGGGTTCATCTTCACCTAAAGGGAAATATTTATTGTCTGTTTTAGTACCACTATAATCATAATCTTTATCCGCCGTGCCATCCCAAATTTGTAGGCATGTAACATTTTTTATGCCGTTATTTGTATCATCAATATACGTTTTAATTTTTTTTGTTGTGGTTTTTAATATTTGTCCATCACTTTTATTTGTATAGGTAACTGTATTTTCTGATAACCAAGTACCAGTCATATTAGGTATTTCTGTTTTATCTCTATCAACATCTAGTCCACACGCACTTAAATGAAATGAAATTAAAATAACGGCTAACTTTTTGAACACACAAATCTCCTAACTAAAAATAAATCTAACCATCCAAATAAAAGGATGATAATAGTTGGTAAAATGTAAAGTGGATTTGAACCTAATCAATGGTCATCATTGCGTGTTGTTATGTTTTTTCAACTCTTGAGATAAAACATCCTCCATTGTAGTGTTTTGAGGTAATCGTTTCTCAAGTATATTGATTAATTCATTGTATTTTCGAGAGCCACCTAGTTGTGGCAACATGACGGTAAGAAAAACCAACAGTATTGCTAAATACGCAAACTTATCACCAGATAATACGCCGAAAAGCATTGCTACTAGAGCTATAATCAATAATGCAAATATAACAAGCTGTAAAAAATCACCTTTATTTCGTGCCTTAATAACCGTCTTAATAACTTCAACTTCTTTTGGGGTCATATCCATAGCCAATTACTCCTGAAAACCTAATGAGGTTGTAGAATAACTCGTTTATTATAAACCATCTTATAAAATAGCTGTATTTCATGTATTAGCTATATCGAGTTAATTCCCTACAGTACAATATATATTTTATTTACTAAGTTTAAAGTCTAATTTTCTTACCTTGATATTAACACCTGAGGCAATTAATTCTTGATAGAAATCACCAAGGTTACATGATTTAATTTGCTTACAAACTATTCCATATTTTAAAATTGCAGGTTTATAACTTTGCAACGATGCTTGTTTAAGCCAATAAAGTGCTTTATTAAAATCTTTTTTAACATGCTGCCCATTTATATACATTTCTGCAAGGTTAACTTGCCCTTTAACATAGCCAAGATTTGATGAATCTTGAAAAAGTTTAAAAGCAGTCTCTAAATTAGTTTCACTAAATTTTTCTAGTAAAAATGCTTCACCTTTAATATTCTCTTTTTTACCATAAGTTAAATCGTTACTGACTTTTTTCTCTTGTGCTGGACCCACTAAGTTACCAAATAACTTATTTCTTACAGGTCTTTTAGCTAAGTAGATAGCTTGATTGTTGTGCATATTTTTAATTGAGTTCAGGGAAATATCATATCTTTTAGACTCAAAGTAATCTTTATAGCTTAATTGACCATATTGGATACTATTAATTGCTGCATTCTGATATTGATAGAAAAAATGCCCATAAACCAGAGTAACGATATCACCTGTTATATCAACCACTTTTGCGATTCTATATTTTTCGTTGGGCCTTAATTTGTTACTTAACAACCTAAAGTCTAAAAAATAAATATCATTAATTTTGGGGGCTGAAATAATTTTTAAGGTTTGTTTATCTTCGGCTTTATTGCCTTTGTACTCTAAGAAACCTAAATATAAAATGACAATGAATAAAAAGAAAATAGTCACTTTAAGTGCTTTTGTTATTTGAGAAAGTCGATACATCCTTTGTGTTATCATGGCTTTAAAAATATACATAAAATTTGTCCCTATACTATTTTATTTATTCAAATACCAAGTGCATAAAATATAACGCTTACATAAGTTGAAAACTATAGTTTGCTAAAATATGTAGCGAAGTGCAATTAAGCAAACGGTTAGCGGTTCTGTTTTAATGGCTCGTTAGCTGTATTATACCAATTTGATTAAATTTCTTCCCAACTCAGAGCTTCATTAGTGAGCTTAGAACAAGGAAAATTGATTAAACATAGTTACTCTATATTTCTTCAATTTTGTGATGTTATCAGTTTGCTAATGAGCTCCCAAAGGGCGAGTTTAAAAGGCTTATATGCGGCGTTATTGATTTTGACAAGGGAATGACCATTCTCTTCAATCAATGCCTTGCCTCTAAGCCTTTTAATTCTCGCTGAGTGGGCAAGAACTTAATCAACTTGGTATTATTTAAATCTGTAAAAAATTGCGTAAATCTTGTTCTTGCCAAATCCATTAGATGGTCTTTGTACTTAATTACGCTTTTATGTGATAAATTCTTTGGGAAATAATGTGGTCAACTTTAGTTTCCCCTGAAAGAATCAGATCGCAACCCTTTCAAAAATAAAATCATTATTGACACTATATAGCAAGTATGGGCTTCGCGATACTTATTATTATTTGTTTTGAACTTGATTTACGCTAAGCTGATTTTATTTTAATTAAAAATTGTTATACTGCTCCAATAGCATGGAATAATTACTTATTTAATGAAATTTACTATTGGCTTTAGAGCAGTAAAGCACGAAGATTTAGATTTTTTGCTGTTATTACGAAAAAAATCAATGTTAAAACATTTAGCTGCTGCCAAAATAAAGTTAACAAACGAGCAGCATCTTGAGCGTGTAAAAGAGCATTATTATGACTCGCATATAATTTTATGTAATCGTAAACCTATTGGCGTGATAAAACTTGGTGTTGTATCACTTAAGGCTTCTGAAAAAAGTCTGCATATTAGACAGTTACAAATAATGCCGCAATATCAAGGGCAGGGAATTGGCAGTAAGGTTTTGGCTGTTGTGAAAAAAAGAGCATTACAACTTCAGTTACCAGTAACGCTTAATGTTTTATTGAATAACCCTGCAAGAGGGCTTTATTTACGCCATGGTTTTCAAATAGAAGGTAAAAATAAACTTGAGTATCAAATGCGTTGCCCGCTTGAGGTGATTGCCGCTTAGTTTACTTATAAAATGTAGCCTTCAATATTGTTATTGCGTTCACTTTAAAAAATCAATCCTTTCTTATTTACTTTTTCAGTATCAATACGTGATGGTGTAATTAAACCATTTACTAAAGGTTGTGTTGCAATAGTAAGTGTTTGTATAACCTGATGCATAGAGGATAAATTTAATGACGATATTTCGTCGCTTACGTGATGATAATGTTTATCTTGGTCTAGTTGAGCACTACTAAAACTATGAGCTGGTACACCTAGTTTTGCTAAGCTTGCATTGTCAGAACGATAAAATAATCCATATTCAGGGTAAGGGTCGTTGTGTATTTTTTTTTCTGATTTAGCCAATACCTGATTAAGTTGTTCGCCTAAATTAGAGTGCTGCATACCTGTCATCCAAAGTGTGCCAATGCCAAACTTAGACGGTTTACCAATCATTTCAATGTTTATCATTGCTGTTATTTGTTTAGGATTTAACTGCTTTGAAAAGTATTGAGAGCCAAAGCCGCCAATCTCTTCTGCACTAAAAGCCGCAAACATCAAAGTGCGTGCATTTTTACCCTGTTTAGCATAATACTGGGCAATGTTAATAATAGCCGTAGTACCTGACGCATCGTCATCAGCACCATTAAATATGTTATCTCCTTCAGTATTTTTTGTACCTAAATGGTCATAGTGGGCTGAATAGAGAACAACTTCGTTTGGTTTAGTTGCACCTGGAAGCATAGCAACAACATTGTTAAGCTCTGTTGTAGTGGTTCTATTTGTGGCTGTAGCCTGCACGTTTTGCAATTTATCAACACTGATATCTGTTAAAGCAATAATGATTGTGCCACCTTCAGTAGGATGACTTGTTTTTTGATATAGCGTTGTAGTGCCTTGTTGAAAATAGTGCTGATAACGTTTGAAAAGTGTTTCATGCTTGGAATTAAGTAAAACAAGATGATTACCCCCTTGTTGGTTGAGTACGTTAAGTATTGCCTGCATATCATCATTTTTATTTATACTGTGTATGCTAAAGGCACTATTTTTTGTTTCTTTTGAAAGTTGCCATGAAATATTATTAACCGTGCTAACTATGGTTAAGTTTTCAGAATTAACTGTTTGGTTATTTAATACAAGGATCAATTTTTCGGAGGTAACTTTGGATATTTTATAGGTTTGTAAAAAACCTTGTGTACCAATATTATTAGCACCAATTAAACCACTTTCTTTGAAACGCTCAGCAATATAATTTGCAACTTGGCTAAGATCATTTGAAAAATTCCCTCTGCCTTTTAGCTTATCACTTGCCAAATAAGTAATGTCTTTGGTTATTTGCGCTAAAGAGATAATGTTATTTGTTGTTGGCGTAATGCTTGATGCGGCAAAGCTCATAAAGCAGTGAGATAAGCTGACTATAAAGGCACCAAAAGTCAAAAGTGGCAAGCGTTTTTTTATCATCATATAGGGGAAGTTGTATTAGCTATGAGGTGCTTATATTAATTTAAGTTGATGTTTTTAGCATTGTTGTTTCAATTAATAAGGTTTCTTCACCACAACTTAACCATAATTGTCCATCTTGAATGCTGCATTGAAATTCCATGGTTCTGTTTAATAATTTTACGAGTGCATTGGTGGTGCTTGTTGAAAATTGTTCAATGCTAAGTTTGGAAAATTTCTTTAGTGCATTTTGTGATTGTGCCCACCACGTTTCTACGCTGGATCCATAACAATACAATTTAACCTTTTCGGCTTTATTGCAGGCTTTTTTTATACGTTTTTCATCTATTTGGCCAAGCTCAATCCACAATGCAATTTCGTCACTGTAATTTATTTGCCAAATTGCTGCTTCATCTTCATCGCTTACGCCTTTACCAAAGTGTAAATCGCTATGAGCATTTAATATAAAGCAGATTAAGCGAACCATCAGTCGTTGCTCTGTTTCAGAAGGATGCTGTGCTAATGTTAGTTGTAACGAATCGTAATAGTTACGATCCATATTAGCTAACTCAATATTTGCTTTGTAAATGGTTGCTTTAAGTGCCATGTGATTTTTACTACGTTGAAGGTAAGTGAGGCAAAGGGGTAAATCAATTTTATTAGTTGAAATAGAGTAAAAGTTCTACCAAGTCCCCGTATTTTCCATGCTCAACCATGGTTCTTTAGGAGCAAGTGCTTCACCTTTTTGCAATAATTCAATAGAAATATTGTCAGGAGATTTAATAAAGGCCATGTAACCACAACGCGGTGGTCGGTTAATAGTGACGCCGTTATTTTGTAAATGTTGACAAGTTTCGTATATATCATCTACTTCAAACGCTAAATGCCCAAAGTTTCGGCCTGTATCATAAACTTCTTCTGAACCCCAGTTATGGGTTAGTTCAATTTCGGCTTCACCGATAGCAGTAGCTAAAAATATTAGTGTGAATTTCCCTTCAGGTACATCTTTACGTCTTACTTCCACTAGGCCAAGTTTGTTAACGTAAAAGTCTAATGAGGCTTCAAGATCACTTACACGTATCATGCTATGCAAAAATTTCATTGCTATTCCTTTGTTTAGTTGTTTATATACTTAATTTTGCAGCCAGTTTCAGCCAGTTTGAGTAAGTTAAGTATTCATTTTTGAATGTACTTGTGGTCAACATTTAGCTAAATTTAATTATAATAAGTTAGCAAATGTCTGACTGAGGTATTATGCCAAAAATACCTTATTTAAAATACCTTTCTTCTATAGTTTTTACGTTAATGGGTTTTGAGATAAAATATCCCTGAACACGGTGAATATCTAAGTGTTGGCATAAATATAGTGCTTCTTCCGTTTCAATGCCTTCGGCAACAATTTCTAAATTGAGAGAATGTAACATTAGTGACAAGCCCTTAATTAAAGAAAGCGTTTTAATTTTTGATGAGACTAGCATTAAAGATTTATCAATTTTTACGGTATCAATGGGAAAGTTCTGCAAATGTGAAACAGAAGAGAAGCCAGTACCAAAATCATCCAAGGCAATTCTGCACCCTAACTGGTTAAGCTCTTTCATCATGTTAGTGCTTGTGTCATTATTTTCTAGTAAGGCCGTTTCGGTAAGCTCAAATTCAATGCACTTTGGAGTAACGCCATACTTTGTTAATGCATTTTTTAAGCAATCTATTAATTGATTATCTGCTAATTGAATCGCAGATAAATTAATAGACATATGTAAAGATGGATTATAGTTTTGCCAAATGGAGAGTTGATTTATCGCTTTGTTAATAACCCACCGCCCAATATCTAATATAATGCCAGATTCCTCGGCAATAGAGATAAAATCATCAGGCATATGAAGTATGTCATCTACTGACCAGCGTAATAGGGCTTCAAAACCAGTAAGTGTTTGTTTTTTTGTACAAAGTATGGGTTGGTAATGAAGGTGTAATTGGTTGTTAGTAATAGCATTAGTCAGATCTTGCTCTTTTTTATAGCGAAGCAGAAACTGTTTTTGCATTTCGTCTTCAAAATAACAAACTTGGTTACGGCCAAGTTTTTTGGCTCGATACATAGCAATATCAGAAAATTTGAATAATTCATCAGCATTAATGGTATTGTCTGGATAAATAGAAATGCCAATGCTGACGCTCATTTGAATTTCAATACCACTAATATGAAAAGGTACTGAGAGGCTTTTTAATATACGCTCAGAAACTTTAGTTGCTAGGTAGTTGTTATTTTTATTTCTTAAAATAACAGCAAATTCATCTCCACCAATACGCGCGAATAATTCGCTTTCGCGTAAACAGTGGCCTACTTTAACTGAAAATTCTTTTAATAATAAATCACCAATATCATGGCCGTGGGTGTCATTAACATATTTAAAATGATCTAAGTCGAACAACATTAAAGAAATGCCATCTTCACTTCGTGAGCTTTTATTTACATTTAACTTTAAGGTTTCTTCAAAAGCATAACGGTTTGCTAAACCTGTTAACGCATCGTGTTCGGCGACTTTTTTTGCATTTTTATAACTTTGGTAAAGTTTGCGTTCTAATTCAAAGCGTGTTTGTGCTTGTATAATGGCACGATTTAACCTTGCTGCAGTGACCTCTATTTTAAGTAAAAAATCTTGCGCTCCAGCTTTGAGGCACGCTAAAGCTAAGCTGCTTTCTTCAGAATTACTAAGCATAATAATAGCAACAGAGTTTTCAATAGGTTCATTTTTTAACTCTAATAGCATTTCTATGCCATCGCGTTGTGGCATACGGTAATCAAGAAGAATCACGTCAAATTTATGCTTTCTAAATGCTGTTAGCCCTTCGTCAACAGATTCTGTTTCTATAAAGTTACATTTTTGATCAGACTTACTTAATGTTCTTTTGATATGTTCGCGATCAACAATGTCATCATCAACAATTAAAATATTCATACACCTATACCTATTTATTGCTTTATTTTACTTTAGCTGTAAAGGCAGCAAAATATTAATGCGTGTGCCACAAATTCCGTCAGACTCAATTGTTAATTTTCCGCCATAATGTAAAGTAATTTTATTTACTAAAGCAAGCCCCATACCTGTTCCTTCAACTTTGTCTCGTGGCTTTAAGGTTTGAAACATTTCTATGGCTTTGTTGAATAATTCAGGCGGAATTCCAGGGCCATTATCCTCAATACTAATTTTATGCATGTTATTTTCTTTTACATAAGACACGGTAATTTTTATGACCGGTTTATCATGATGCTTAATAGCATTTGAAATTAAATTGCGCATTATAATTTCAAAAGGTATTCGCGGAAATACGAGTTCTACATCATTGGTAATCGTTAATGTGACGTTATCATCATGATCTAACAACGAGAATACTTCATTTGCTGATGTGGCTAATTGTAGTGTTTCTGGTTTATAATCAAAGCGTTCAATACGAGCATAATCGAGTAAATCATTAAGTAAATTGCTCATTCGCTCACTTCTGTTTTCAAGTAATTCAATATGTTTTAATGAACTCTCTGGTAGAATATCAATGCAATCTTCTTTTAACCAATTTACTAGTTTACACATTGCATTTAACGGTGATTTTAAATCGTGAGACGCAACATAAGCAAACTCTTCAAGATCGTGATTAGACTTTTCTAATCGCTTAGTTTTAATTTTTAACTCATCATTCATGCTGTCGGCATACATCAAAGCTTGTCTATTTGCACGAGTCAAGAAAATAAATAAGCCAAGAATTAAAAAATCGATAATAATGCCGCTAAATAGAATGAGTATGGGTTGGTATGATTCTGACGCTTGTTTAAAGGCCAAATTAGATTCAATATCAAAGGCCCAAACGCGGCCGTAAAAATCTACTTTAATGGTCTCTTTATAAAGGGGGGTATTGTCTATATTTTCTGTTGACGTATTTGTTCTATCATCGTACAGCACATGCCCTTGGTCACTAATTTTTATAGTAACTAATCGATTTTCAATAGCTAGCGTGCCCGAAATAAGTTTGAACATGATAAATGGCGCATAACTAACGCCTACAATGTTTTTTTGTCGTGCTTCTATCGTGTCAATGGGGGCTTTATGTTTATAAAAGGGAGTAAAAAAAGAAACCCCGGCGTGTCTTTATCATCCTGCACTAAAGTAATTGGCCCTGTTAATTGGGCTAAGCCAGTATCTCTGGCTTTTTTTACCGCAGTATAGCGGTTTGTTTCAAAAGCCATATCTAAGCCAATGGCTTTATTATTTTTTTGTTCGGGTTCAATATAAGTAATTGGCCAGTATTCATTTTGTTGGTGCTTAGGATGAATAGTAAAATTTGGTCGCTCAACTCGCTTGTTTGCTAAATAACTCGGCAATTGTGCTGGTTTAATATAATAAATAATGCCAATACCATTAATACCAGGGTACGTTTCGTCAATATGCAAACGTGTGGCGTACTTTTTAAACTCTGCATGACCAAATTGTTTGTCACTGGCCGCATATAATGAAACAACTCCCCATAAGGCTTGTTCATATAAAGTCATACGATCCTTTACTAATTCAATAATATGGTTGGATTCACGCTGAAATCGTTCTTCTACCTTTTGATTCACTTGCTCATTAGCAAAATACCACGCCAGCACTGTTAGTAGCGCTGATAAGCACAAAATAACCCAGTGTATATTATGAAACTTGCCAGCATTAACTAATTTTTGGCGCTGAGACTCATTTTTATTTTCAACAAAACTTAATGACATTAATTATCCTTTAGAAAATAGATACTAAAAATAATTTTTACTGTAGAAAAACTTACCCAAACATTAACAAGTGTGATGGATTTGTCAAAATAATATTTCAATTGTCATTGTAGTGCGAGGACAAACAGGTTAAGGATCAATTGATGTCTAAAGTTCAAAATAATATTTTAAGTGTATTATAAGAGTTGAATTTATTCCGTTTTATGTTTGAAATCACATAAATCTTCAATAATACAAGAGCCGCATTTGGGATTTCTAGCAGTACAAGTATATCGGCCATGTAAAATAAACCAATGATGTAAATTGAACATAAATTCTGTTTTATTAGGGGTGTTTTTTATAATGGCTTGTTCAGTTTGTTCAACTGTTTTACCTTTAGCGTAACCAGTACGATTAGCAAGCCGTTGAATATGCGTATCTACAGCCAAGAAGTACTTACCTTCATTGTCTTTCAGCCAGCCAAAAGCGGTGTTAAGTACCACATTGGCTGTTTTTCTACCTACACCAGGTAATGCTTCAAGTGCTGCTCTGTTTTCAGGCACATCACCGTTATGTAAGTCTACTAACATTTGACAAGTCTTTAAGGTGTTTTTGGCTTTGGTATTAAATAAACCAATGGTTTTTACATAGAAAATTAAACCTTCAAGCCCTAAATCTAATATGGCTTGGGGCGTGTTAGCAACAGGGTATAGCTTGGCTGTTGCTTTGTTCACGCTAACATCAGTTGCCTGTGCAGACAATAATACCGCAATTAATAATTCAAAAGGTGTGCTGAAGTTCAACTCTGTTGTGGGTGTTGGGTTGTTTTCACGCAACCTTTTTAACATTTCTAAACGTTTTTCTTTGTTCATTTTTTAGTATTCACAGTGTTGCTATATTGCTATGATTCAAAGTTGACTCTAACGCGCTCTATTGCTTGTTTTTCTGTTTTAGGTTGGCGTTGTTTTATTTTATCATCAATGACATTTTTAAGGGCAATGATAAAGCCCATTGCGATAAATGCGCCAGGAGGTAAGATGGCTAATAAAAACTGGCTGTCTAAATGCATTACTTCAATACGTAGCACTTTAGCCCAATCACCTAGTAATAGGTGTGCGCCATCAAACAAAGTACCTTGACCTAACACTTCACGGATAGCGCCTAATAATAGTAGCACTAAAGCAAATCCTAACCCCATCATTAAACCATCAAAACTTGCTTGCGATATGGGGTTTTTAGAGGCGTAGGCTTCAGCTCTGCCAATGATTGCGCAGTTAGTAACGATTAAGGGCAAAAATATACCTAACGATTGGTATACGCCATAAGTGAAGGCATTCATTAATAATTGCACGCAGGTAACAAAAGCCGCAATAATTAATACAAAAATAGGAATACGTATTTCTTTTGGAACCCAGTGGCGTATCGCTGAAACTGTTGCATTAGAGCAAACTAAAACCAATAATGTAGCTAAGCCCAAGCCTAAGGCATTGGTCACTGTTGCTGTTACAGCAAGTAAAGGGCAAAGCCCTAACAATTGTACTAAGCCGGGGTTGTTTTTCCACAAACCTTGCAGTGCTAATTCTTTGTATTCAGCTCTTAGTGCTTGTCTAGCCAATGCTTGTTCGGCAGCTTCATTGGTTAATTCCGAGGAGAGTTCGGTTGAGTTATCAGGTAACTCTTCATTATTATTGCTCACTTGTGACCTCACTTTTCTGTACTTTTATCTGGTCATTTTCAATTTGAGGATCGTTATTTGTTATCAAACAACTATTAGGTAAGGTTAAGAGTGTTTCTTTGTTTTCTTGAAAAAATAACAGTGTTTTTTTCATGGCTTTAACAATTGCTCTTGGGGTAATAGTTGCCCCTGTAAATTGGTCGAAAATGCCGCCGTCTTTAGACACAGCCCAACGACTGTCATTTTCAGAAAGAAGTTTTTTGCCATTAAAACCAGTTATCCAAGCACTTTTTCTGATTTCTACTTTATCGCCCAGTCCAGGGGTTTCTTGGTGTTTTAACACACGAACACCGCTGATTGTATTGTCCATATTAATCGCAACGATAAAGTCAATATTACCATTGTATCCATCGGGTGCAGTATTGGTAATAGCTACTGCTATTGGCGTATTATCTTTACGGGCTATGTAGGCCGTTTGAGTCGTTTTATTGTCGTTATTTGTATTGAGTATTGTGGTATTTAAGTTAACACAGTCTTGAGTGATGTTGTTATTATAACGATGGGGTTCAATAATACTGTGTAGTGTATTTAATAGTTGTAGCTGTGATTGTGCTATAATTCTATCTTTAGTTAACTCATTCACTAAACCTACTATAGCGGTACATACAATAGCGAATAAGGCTAATATTTGGCTGTTTTTTTGTATGGCTACATTAAAAATAGACGTTGTTTTTTTTTCGTTTGTTTTTTCTTTTTTTTGCGTGTTATTAGGAAGTGGCTCTGACATTATTTACTTCCTCCTTGCCCGTCTGTTTTAGACTTATCTAGGTTATCTTTAATGACTGAGAAATTATCAGTGCTGAGATTATGCCCATATGTACGTGGACGAGTATATTGATCTACAAGGGGGGCTGTCATGTTACAAAGTAATACAGCAAAAGCAACACCGTCAGGGTAACCACCAAAAGTGCGTATTAAATAAACTAATAATCCAGCCAGCGCACCAATAAGTAGACGACCTTTTACACTGGTAGCACCTGAAACAGGATCGGTTAAAATAAAAAAGGCACCTAACATGCAGCCACCAGTAAGCCAATGAAAAAACGGAGAGGCATTGATGTCGGGGTTTAAACTATAAGCAACAAATGAACAAATAAATAAGCTCAATAAAAAGCTAAAAGGGGTTTGCCAAGCAATGGCTTTTTTGGCGATTAATATTAGGCCACCAGCCAAAAAGGCGATATTAACCCACTCCCACCCGAAAGCAAAACCTAAACTTGCAGTTAAATTATTAGAAAACAGCTCGTTTTGCATGGTTTCTACTGTTGTATAGCCTAAACCAATGGTAGTTTTTAACGTGTCAAGCGGCGTTGCCATGGTATAACCGTCTAAATTGGTACGTAGTTGTTCTACGGAGTAACCGTCATTAGTAAAGCCTGTAAATATAGTGATTAGCGTATTGTAAAAATCTAATTCTATAGTCATAAGGGAGAGTGTTGGTTGCCAAGACGTCATTTGCACGGGAAATGAAATTAATAACATCACATAAGCGGCCATTGCTGGATTAAACAGGTTATGCCCTAAACCACCATAAAGCTGTTTAACTACTAAAATAGCAAATGCTGCGCCAATGACTGAAATCCACCATGGGGCAACAGCGGGTAAACAAATACCAAGTAATACCGCTGTGAGGATGGCGCTACCATCAAAAAGTTGTTTAGTGATGCCTTTGTCTACGTTTTTGTTTCGCAATGATAAGGCAGTAAATTCACACAGTAATGCGGTGATTATAGCTAAGACTATGTGAATAATATTACCCCATCCCAAAAAATACCATTGAGTAAGAATACCGGGTAATAAAGCATAAATCACAATACGCATTAAGGCAGACGTTTTCGCTTGGTTGTGATTATGGGGTGAACTTGCTATCCAAAATGCCATAATTATTCTGATTCTTCTTTACTAAGTTTTAAGGATGATTTCGCTTCATTATTGGTTACTTGCAATAGCTCAGCTTGTTGTTTTTGGTCTTTCTTTGCGTTTGCCTTAGCTTTGGCTACGGCTAAGGCTAAGGCAATTTTCGCTTTTTTATCGTCTACGTTTGGTGTTGCAACGTCTGATTTTTTATTTTCTAGATTAACTTCTGGCGCTTTTATTTCATTTTTAGCTTCTTTTTTTGCCTTGGCTTTGGCAATGGCTGCTGCTATTTTGGCTTTTTTGCTTTCGCTATTGACCTTATTGTTTGATATTTTTGGTTCAATGGCTTCATTATTTGTTTCTGTTGTTTCTTCTTGTTTTTCTACAGCTTGGCTTTTTGCAAGTCTTTTAGCTTTTGCTCTAGCAATGGCCGCTTTTACTTGCGATTTTTCATCTTGAGCTTCATCTTCAACACTTATTGCTGTTGGTAATGCGTCTGATTTTTCTTCTGCAGCTTGGCTTTTCGCTAACCTTTTGGCTTTTGCTCTAGCAATGGCCGCTTTTACTTGTGATTTATCTCCTTGATCTTCATTACTTGTAGAGGATAACTCGTCATGCTCTTTAGTTTTTCCATTATTGATAGTTGGAGAATCGCTAACTGTTTTTTCAGTTGCTTCTTTTTTAGCTTTTACTCTTGCTAAGGCTGCAGCAACGGCTGAACTTGCACTAGTGCCATCAGCTGATTTTTTGTTCATGGTTGCTTTACGCGCAGCTGCTGCTTTTTTATGTTTTTCTTCGCGTGCAATTTTTTCTTTTTCTAGACGCAATTTTCTTGCTTCAAAGCGTACTTTTGCTTTCTCAGACTTTATATCAAGTTGTTGTTGTTGACGAATTTCAGCTTTAGCTACTCGGTAATATTGTACTAATGGAATTTGGCTCGGACACACATAGGCACAGGCACCGCAGTCAATACAATCAAATATATTAAGTTTAGTTAATTGTTGGTAATCTTTTGCTTTAGCGCTCCATTGTAATTCTTGTGGTAATAGTTGGCTTGGGCATACATCACTACATTGACCACAACGAATACATTCTAATTCTTTACTATTATTGTCAAAGGCACTTGGCATTTCTGTTTTGCTTGGTGCTAGAATACAATTACTGGTTTTAACAATAGGCACTAATTCATTTAAAATACTAAAGCCCATTAAAGGGCCGCCCATGATAACTGGAGGAGGAAGGTTAATATTTTTGTTGTTATCTGCTGTGTTTTCATTTGTAAAGCCAGTTTGTTCAAGCAAATAGCTTACGGGCGTGCCTAACAGAGCCCAAACATTTTGTGGTTTGCTTAAAGCCTGTCCTGTTAGCGTCACAACACGCCTTATCAAAGGAATATCGTGAATAACTGCGTCACTGATGGCAAAACAAGTCGCAACATTTTGCACAACAATACCTGAATGAATAGGCAATGCGCCGCTTTTAACTTCTTTACCTGTTAATATTTTAATTAGTTGTTTCTCACCACCTGTAGGGTATTTTGTCGGGAGAGTACAAACTTTCATTTTATCAATAAACTGTGTTGCTTTTTGCAATGCTTTAATTGCTTTGGGTTTATTGTTTTCAATGCCAATTAATATAAAGGCAGGGTTAAGTAATTGGTCAAGTATTTTTATGCCATCAATAATTGCTTCGCTTTGCTCACACATCAATAAATCGTCTGCGGTGATATAAGGCTCACATTCTGCGGCATTGATGATTAAGAAATTGATGTCAGGTTTGGTATTCACTTTGATATGTGTTGGAAAACCAGCGCCACCCATACCTGCAATACCAGCGTTGGCTATTTTACTAATTATTTCATTTTTAGTGAGTTGGGTGAAATCTTGACATATTCTTCGAGGAAGCCACGTATCATTAAAATCTACATCAAGGAAGATACATAGATCACTTAAACCTGATGGATGCGCGATAACTGATTCTTTTATAGCACTAATAACGCCACTGGTTGGTGCGTGTATTGGCACAGCCATTGGGTTGGTACTTTGTGTTAAGGGTTGGCCTTTTAGTACTTTATCACCTACCTTGATCAGTAAATCACCTTGGCTACCTATATGTTGCTGTAAAGGTAATATAAGTTGTTTTGGTAAGGGTAATTGCCTAATGGGTTTGTCTGAGGTCAATTTTTTTTGTTCAGGTGGGTGAATGCCACCGTGAAATTGCCAAAATTTTTGCTGATTGATGCGTTCGATTATAGATTCCATAAGTTCTTTCTCCTAATCTACTTGCTTAACAGCAATTTTAGTTAAATCCCATTGCCAATTTTGAACAGTTTCAGGGATAGGACGCATTTCAATACAATCAACAGGGCAGGGCGCTACACATAAATCACAACCTGTGCATTCATCACTAATAATGGTATGCATTTGTTTAGCAGCGCCTAGAATGGCATCAACAGGGCATGCTTGAATGCATTTAGTACAACCAATACAATCTTCTTCAATAATAAAAGCGACGGTAGGCCCTTTTTTCGCGTCATGATTTTCATCTAACGGTTCTACATCAACCCCGAGTAAATCTGCAATTTTTTTGATAGTATCTTCACCACCAGGAGCACACTTATTAATTGCTTCGCCATTAGCAACCGCTTCAGCATAAGGCTTACAACCTGGGTAACCACATTGACCACATTGTGTTTGTGGTAGTAAAGCGTCAAGTTGCTCAACAATGGGATCACCTTCAACATGAAAACGTATGGAAGCATAACCAAGGATCGCGCCGAATAGGGCAGCGATAAGTCCTAAAACAAGTATGGCAATTAAAATATTCATAGGTTAAATGTACTCTATATTTTAACTAGGCCAGAAAAGCCCATGAAAGCTAAAGACATGAGGCCAGCAGTGATCATTGCAATGGCGGCGCCTTTAAAGGGCGTTGGAACATCAGCGTTGACAAGTTTTTCTCTCATAGCAGAAAACATGACTAAAACTAAAGAAAATCCAGCGGCAGCACCAAAGCCATAAATAATTGATTCAAAAAAGTTATGCTCTAATCTTAAATTTAATAAAGCCACACCAAGCACGGCACAGTTTGTAGTGATTAGTGGTAAAAAAATACCTAATAAACGGTACAGACTGGTACTGGTTTTGTGCACAACCATTTCGGTAAACTGCACTACAACGGCTATCACTAAAATGAAGCTCATTGTGGTGAGGTATTCAAGATTGAGAGGCGTTAAAATATACGTTGTCACTAAGTAGCTAAGTAAGGATGCAAGCGTCATAACAAAGGTTGTGGCAAACGACATGCCAATAGCGGTTTCAGTACGTGAAGACACCCCCATAAAAGGGCATAAACCGAGGAATTGCACCAATACAAAGTTATTCACGAGTACTGTGCCAATAAGTAGCAGAATGTAATCAGTCATTTGCGTGTTAGATCAGAACGTTAGTTTTATAATATTAGCTACATTATCCTTTGTTTTAATCGATATAACAACACCACTATTAATAAGGTTGTTATGAGTTTATGATCTGGACTAAATATATGCTAATTATAAAAAAGCCAAATAGTAGATTATTTGGCTTTAATAGAAAAAAATTACAGTTAATTTTTTATAGTGGGTGTGGTTTTCCTATGTAAAATCCTTGGCAACCATCAATAAAGAGTTTTTCTAAGGTGTGTTTTTCTTCCTGGCTTTCAACACTTTCAGCCAAAACATTAATGCTCAATCTATGGGCTAAATCAACCATTAAACGTAAGAAGTATTGGTTGTTTTTATCGTCATCAATATCACGAGTATATGAACTGTCCATTTTGATATAGTCTGGTGTTAAATCTCGGAAAAATTTAAACGAGGTTAATCCAATGCCAAAGCGCTCAACAGTAACCCGAGAACCAACGCGATGTAACATATCAATTAATCGTTTACTGGTTTTTATATTTTGTTGTAATCCGTATTCTGATATCTCAAAAACTAAATGGGTTGATATTTTAGGATCACGTAATAATCTACGCTCTAACCAAATGATGAAGTGTTCATCGCTAATACTTCGGGGGCTGATATTTATCCCAAAACTTTGACCAAGCATATTTTTATCTACAATATTTCGAAGGGTTGTTTCTACAATCAGTTTGTCAATAGCGGTTATTTGGTCGAGTTTTTCAGCCATGGCAATAAAAGAAGCTGTGGGTAACATCTCGTTGTTTGAGTTTAAAAAACGCGCTAATACTTCACCATACACTTTGTTATTGCGTCCGCTTGGTTGAATAGGTTGTAGTAATAATGTGATACGTTGATTATCAATAACACTCTCTATTTCTTGTCGCCAATTTTGATTACCATAATTAGCACTATTTTTTTGTAATATGTCGGTATCTGTTTGTGTGTACCAAGAATTAGGCGCTTGTGTTTGAGCAATACTTACGCCTGTATCTGCTAAGGCAAGTAATTCACCTAATGGCTTTGTTTTGTTAAAGGCAACCAAGCCAGAATAAGCAACAGAGTCTAAATCTGAAGCAAGTTGATACTCATTAAACAATATGGTTAATTCTTGGGCAAATTTTTCTGCATCTTTCAATTTTATATTGGGTAATATGCTGGCAAAATCAGAGCTGTTTAATCGGAATAATTTACCGTCAGGGTAAATTGAAATGGTTTTCTTAATAAGCTCAGCGACACGAGCAATATAATTATCCCCTTCATGGTATCCGTGTATTTGATTAATTGTTTGTAATTCAGAGCAACGTGTCATCACTAGCACTCCAAATTTAACAGGGCTGTCATTAACAACATTGTTTTCATAAAACTGAATAAAACGACCCCGATTATCTAGTTTGGTTAATGCATCAATATAAGCTGTTTGTTCTAAATCAATCACATTCTTTAGCTGTGATTTCATTAGCATTTTTATATCATCAACGCCTTTTTTTAATTCGGGTATTTCTAAAACACTTTGATCAGTAGTAGATCTTTCTTTGTCTGTTATATTGGTATTATTAATTAAAGCCAGCTCATTTTTGATTTGTTGCCCAATAATATTAAACATGGTTTTGTATCGTTTTGAGCTTAACGTGGTAGCAAAAGTAACTAAAAATAATGATAAAACAAGAGATAGTACAATAAAGGTTAATACTAAAATGGATTCATCGGTAAAGTTTAGTTGGTATTCAATCGTCAATTCTATGTTTTGAGGGGTCACTTTGTTAGCTGCAGGAAATAATAAAGAAAAGCCAATTACGGAGTCTTTATTGATAAATTGAACTAACTTTTCACCTGAAATATCATAAATAGTTAATTGTTTGTAATCTGTTACTTTTTTAAGTGTCTTTAATAGCGTGTTTGCGCTTTCTAGTTTGTTCTCATTTTCGTTGGCCGTAAATTGTTGTGCTAATGTATCAACAAGTAAAATATGCGCTTGACTCTTATTTTGGATTAATGAAGACAACATAATGAAAGAAACAACACTGATAGATGCGATAAAAATCAGCGCCAAAGCAATGTTTCTTAATAATAATTGAGGGAATGTGTACATACTGAGTAAATTACTCCACAAAAATACTAAATTGATTCAGTACGTTAATGACTATAAAGTTATGATAGTACTGATACTGCGTTTATATTAACTTATTGTAATACATATGTTAATTATTTACGCCAATTTCTGTTGATTTTTAAGCATATAATTGGCATTGAAGCTTGCGCTAAGACGTTTGCCCTTATATAATCTGTCCTGTTCATTTTACTGCAAAGCTAAATATTGAACAAATAGCAAGATGTCACTGAAGAATTAACCCACTACTTTTTCGTGTGAATGTGGGGGTTCCTATTCTTGTTATTAGTACTTTTTTCTTAACAACGCTTAACTAAAAGGCTGTTAAATAAAAAGTATGGGGTCAGTGATATAGACCCCTGTTATGGGGTTTTTTTGTTTTTAGTGTTTAATATTATAGCTTAAATAACGTTGGCAAGTATTAAAAACAAAAATTACAGCAAAAATACATGCTGGGCTATAAGCCCTTTTTTTGTACCTTAAATTTTATTTAATGTGAATTTTTAATTGATTTTAGGTAAGACAGGAGATAACGATTGGCTAAATTTGAACAAAAACTAACTGACATGCTTCGTCCCGCGGTGGAAGAAACAGGTAAAGAATTACTGGGTGTTGAATTTATCAGTGCAGGTAATAATTCAGTTTTACGTTTGTTTATTGATCATGAAAATGGCATCAATGTTGATGACTGCGCAGAAGTAAGTCGTCAAGTAGGTGCTATTTTAGATGTAGAAGATCCAATAAGTAGTGAATACAACTTAGAAGTATCATCACCAGGTATTGATAAACCATTGTTTGAAATGGCGCACTTTCAATCAGTGATAGGTGAAATAGTAAATATCAGATTATCGATGCCTTTAAACGGTCGTCGAAAGTTTAAAGGTACCTTAGTTGCCATAGAAAATGACACATTGATCGTTGACGTTGATGGCATTGAATACGAACTTGTCATCAATAATGTTGATAAAGCGAATCTTGTAGCGCGACTATAGAAATAATAAAATTAAGGCTAAGAAGCATGAGTAAAGAAATATTACTGGTTGTTGATGCGGTATCAAATGAAAAAGCATTACCGAGAGAAAGCATTTTTGAAGCAATGGAAACAGCTTTAGAAACAGCAACCAAGAAAAAATATGAAGGTGATATAGCGGTACGTGTTTGTATTGACCGTATATCTGGCGAGTTTGACACATTTCGTCGTTGGTTAATTATTGAAGATGATGAAGCGATGAGCAATCCTTTTGCCGAAATTAGCTTGTCAGCTGCGCAATATGAAAATGCCGAACTAAATGTCGGTGATTATGTTGAAGATCAAATTGAATCAGTCAAGTTTGATCGTGTTACCACACAAACAGCTAAACAAGTTATTGTACAAAAAATTCGTGAAGCAGAGCGCGCGTTAGTTGTTGATGCTTACCAAGAACAAATTGGTGAATTAGTAACAGGCGTAGTAAAAAAATCGAGTAGAGAAAGCGTTATTTTAGATTTAGGTAATAATGCTGAAGCAATAATTTATCGCGATGATATGTTACCGCGTGAAAGTTTCCGTCCAGGTGATAGAGTTCGTGGTTTATTATATGAAATAAAGCCAGAAGCACGCGGCGCACAGTTATTTGTTAGTCGTACAAAACCAGAAATGTTAATTGAGCTTTTCCGTCTTGAAGTACCAGAAATTGGTGAAGAAATGTTGGAAATTAAAGGTGCGGCTCGTGATCCTGGTTCACGTGCTAAAATTTCTGTGAAAAGTAATGACAAACGTATAGACCCTGTTGGTGCATGTGTTGGTATGCGCGGTTCACGTGTACAAGCGGTATCTGGTGAGCTAGGTGGCGAACGTGTTGATATTGTTTTGTATGATGATAACGTAGCACAATATGTTATTAACGCAATGGCGCCTGCTGAAGTGGCTTCGATCATTGTTGATGAAGACAAAGGCACTATGGATATTGCGGTTGAAGAAAGTAATTTAGCCATGGCAATTGGTAGAAGCGGTCAAAATATTCGTTTAGCAAGTCAACTAACTGGCTGGGAACTAAACGTAATGACTGTTGAAGCCATGAAAGAAAAACATCAGGCAGAAAATGACAAGGTATTAAACTTATTCATCGAAAAGCTAGACTTAGATGAAGATTTTGCTACGTTACTTTCTGATGAAGGCTTTACGTCTTTAGAAGAGATTGCTTATGTACCTGTAGCTGAAATGCTCGAAATTGATGGTTTAACTGAAGAAATTGTAGAAGAGCTTCGTGATCGTGCTAAAGAAGCATTAACCACACAAGCTTTAGCAAGTGAAGAGTCATTAGAAGGCGCAGAGCCAGCAGCTGACTTGCTTGCTCTTGATGGCTTAGAGCGTCACTTAGCGTTTGTTTTAGCAAGTCGTGGTATTTGCACATTAGAAGACTTAGCAGAGCAAGGTATTGACGAAATAAGCGATATAGAAGAATTAACTGAAACCAAAGCGGGTGAGCTAATAATGGCAGCACGTAACATTTGTTGGTTTAACGAAGAATAAATAACACCGGGAGAATAGCGTAGATGGCAGATATAACTGTAGCAGAACTTGCCAAAGAAATTGGCACACCGGTGGAGCGTTTAGTGAGCCAGTTGGCTGATTCAGGCGTGATGAAATCGGCAACTGATGTGATTTCGCAAGACGAAAAAGAATCCTTGTTGGGGTATTTAAAAAAACAACATGGTGATAACTCAGAAGCTAAGCCGAACAAGCTAACATTAAATCGTAAAACTAAATCTACCTTGACAATGGGTCATGGTAGTAAAGCGAAATCGGTTAATGTTGAAGTACGTAAAAAACGTACTTATGTTAAACGAAGTGAGATAGAAGAGCAGCAAATAGCCGAAGCAGCAGCGAAAGCTGAAGCAGAAGCGGCAGAAAAAGCTGAAGCAGAAGCGAAAGCGAAAGCTGAATTAGCAGCGAAAGAAGCAGAAAATGCACGTGCTGTTGCCCTAGCAAAAGCAGAAGCAGAAGCTGAGCGTAAAGCATCAGCCAAGCTTGAAGCGGCAGAAAAGGCGAAACAAATGGCTGCTGAAAAAGCCAAAAATCCAGAACAAGCACCTGTGGCAAAAGTTGAAGAAACCGAAGAAGCTAAAAAACTTCGTTTGATTCAGGAAAGAGAGGCCGCAGCAAAAATTGAAGCAGAAGCGAAAGAAGCTGCTGAAGCTGCAAGAAAATTAGCAGAAGAAAATGAAGCGCGTTGGAAAGCTCAAGAAGAAGAACGTAAAGCGAAAGAAAAAGAAGTCGTTCATGTTACTTCGTCTAAATATGCGCAAGAAGCAGAAGATAAAATTGATGCTGCAGATGAAGGTGCAGGTCGACGTCGTAAGAAGAAAAAAGCGGCACAAGACAAAAATGCTAATGCTGGCCGTTCTGGTAAAGGGCGTAAAGCTACTTTATCAGCACCACAAAGTTTGAAGCATGGTTTTACTAAACCTGTTGAAACTAAAGTACAAGATATACGCATTGGTGAAACAATTTCTGTTGCTGAACTTGCCAACAAAATGGCTAAAAAAGGTGCTGAAGTTGTTAAAGCTATGTTCAAAATGGGTGCTATGGCAACCATTAACCAAGTAATAGACCAAGAAACAGCCGCATTGGTTGCTGAAGAAATGGGCTTTGATGTTGTTCTTGTTAAAGAAAATGCACTAGAAGAAGCCGTATTAGCAGATCGCGGTGCAGCAGGTGAAGCAATTACTCGTGCACCAGTAGTGACTATTATGGGTCATGTTGATCATGGTAAAACATCACTACTTGATCACATTCGAGAAGCAAAAGTTGCTGATGGTGAAGCGGGAGGCATTACTCAACATATTGGTGCTTATCACGTAGAAACGGGTCATGGCATGATCACATTCTTAGATACTCCAGGCCATGCTGCATTTACTGCCATGCGTTCACGAGGTGCAAAAGCAACAGATATTGTTATTATTGTGGTTGCCGCTGATGATGGTGTTATGCCTCAAACAATAGAAGCAATTCAACATGCGAAAGCATCTGAAGCACCTATTATTATTGCTGTAAACAAAATGGATAAAGAAGGCGCCGATCCAGACAGAGTGAAGAGTGAATTATCACAACACGATGTATTATCTGAAGAGTGGGGCGGTGATGTACAATTTTGTCATGTTTCAGCAAAAACAGGTTTAGGCATTGATGAATTATTAGACGCGGTATTACTGCAATCTGAAGTGCTAGAGTTAACAGCTGTTATTGATAAAATGGCTAACGGTGTTGTTGTTGAGTCAAAACTAGATAAAGGACGTGGCCCTGTTGCAACGGTTCTTGTGCAAGAAGGTACGTTGAGACAAGGTGATATCGTACTTTGTGGCTTAGAGTATGGCCGCGTGCGTGCGATGCGAGACGAAAACGGTAAAGCAATTCAGTCAGCTGGTCCATCAATTCCGGTAGAAATACTGGGCTTAAGTGGTGTGCCGCAATCAGGTGATGAAGCTACTGTTGTTAAAGATGAGAAAAAAGCGCGTGAAGTTGCTTTATATCGTCAAGGTAAATTCCGTGATGTTAAATTAGCACGTCAACAAAAAGCGAAGCTTGAGAACATGTTTGCTAGCATGGCCGAAGGTGATATATCTGAAGTAAACGTCGTAATTAAGTCTGATGTTCAAGGGTCACTAGAAGCAATCACTGATTCATTACTTAAACTTTCTACTGATGAAGTAAAAGTTAAAATTATTGGCTCAGGTGTTGGTGCTATTACTGAAACGGATGCAACGTTAGCGGCAGCTTCAAATGCGATTGTTGTTGGTTTTAATGTACGTGCTGATGCGTCTGCTCGTAAAGTGATCGAGTCTGAAAATATTGATTTACGCTATTACAGTGTTATTTACTCATTAATTGAGGAAGTTAAACAAGCAATGAGTGGTATGCTTGCGCCTGAATTCAAACAAGAAATTATTGGTTTGGCTCAAGTACGTGATGTATTCAAATCACCTAAAATTGGTGCTATTGCTGGTTGTATGGTTACTGAAGGTCTTATCAAACGTAGCGCTCCAATTCGTGTTTTACGTGATAATGTTGTTATTTACGAAGGTGAACTTGAATCATTACGTCGCTTTAAAGATGACGTACAGGAAGTTCGTAATGGTACTGAATGTGGTATCGGCGTGAAAAACTATAATGACGTTCGCGTTGGCGATCAAATTGAAGTTTTTGAAACGGTAGAGGTTCAGAGAAGTCTTTAATTGACTGACCTTCGAATATAGAAATTAGAACGGAGGCTAAGCCTCCGTTTTTGTTAGGAGAAATTCATGGCTAGAGAATATGCCCGTACAGACCGTGTTGGTCAGCAAATTCAAAAAGAAATTGCTGTTATTTTAATGCGTGAAATTAAAGATCCACGTTTAAGTATGACGACAGTTTCAGCAGTTGAAGTAACACGCGATTTAGCGTACGCAAAAGTGTTTGTTACTTTTTTTAATGATAGCGAAGAAGATATTAAAACTTCGCTTGAAGTGTTGGCCGAAGCAGAAGGCTATATCCGTTCATTATTAGGAAAGCGTTTACGTGCGCGAATCATGCCGCATTTACGTTTTGTTTATGACAAATCAATGGCTGAAGGGGTCCGTATGAGTGCTTTGGTGGATCAAGCCGTTGCGAGTGACAGCCATAAAAACGACATAACAAACGAAAGCGCAAATAACAGCACAGACAATAGTATAGAAGATAGTGAAAAGAGCGAATAAGTTATGGCAAAACGTAGAAAAGGTCGTCCTGTAAATGGTGTTCTATTATTAGATAAGCCTTATGAAATGTCATCAAACCATGCATTACAAGCTGTTAAGCGTGTTTACTTTGCACAAAAAGCGGGTCACACAGGAGCCTTAGATCCTTTGGCTACGGGAATGTTGCCAATATGTTTAGGTGAAGGCACAAAGTTTTCGCAATTTTTATTAGACACAGATAAAACCTATCAAGTGACTGCTAAACTTGGTATTCGTACAACCACAAGTGATGCAGATGGCGACATAGTTAGTGAAAAACCTGTCGATATTTCACCTGAACAGTTAAATAAAGCGTTGAACCATTTCCGTGGTACTACCAAACAAGTTCCGTCTATGTATTCAGCATTAAAATACCAAGGTAAGCCTTTATATAAATATGCGCGTGAAGGAATTGAAGTACCTCGGGAATCACGTGATATTACTGTATTTTCGTTAGAACTATTACGTTTTGAACTTGATGAAGTTGAACTCAAAATTCATGTGTCAAAAGGCACTTATATCCGTACCATTATTGATGACTTAGGTGAGTTATTAGGGTGTGGTGCTCACGTTGCAGAATTACGTCGCTTAGCTGTAGGTAGTTATCCCGTTGATAAAATGGTGACATTGCCGCAACTTGAAGCGTTACTTGCACAAGCAAATTCAGACGAAGTATCACCGTCAGTACTACTTGATCCTTTGTTGTTACCTATGCAAAGTGCTGTTGATGGTATGCCTGCTGTTTATGTTGATGACATGTCAGCTAACTTTTTACGTCACGGTAATCCTGTTCAAGCTTATAAAGCACCGATGGATGGCAATGTTCAAGTGTATATAGGTGAAGACGAAAACGATAAAAATGCTGAGTTTATTGGTGTGGGCGTTATAAATGATGACGGACAAGTTGCACCAAAACGTATTGTAGTAATTTAGCTGAGTCAGCTCTGTTTTGGCTAATATTGTTTTACAGCACTTTAATTCTTGCAATTTACTAATTGGCTGCTAGAATACGCGCTCTTTCGTTACCTCGGCTGAATTAGTGTTTGGCTTAGGTTGTTATTTTAACTTGTTTCATCAATAGAAATAAGTTTTACACTAAGGATTTATAATGTCTTTAAATGCTACACAAAAAGCAGCTATCGTTGCAGAATATGCTCAAAAAGAAGGTGATACAGGTTCACCAGAAGTACAAGTTGCTTTGTTATCAACACAAATTAACCATTTACAAGGTCACTTTAAAGAGCACATCCATGATCACCATTCACGTCGTGGTTTATTACGCATGGTTGCACAACGTCGTAAATTACTTGATTACTTAAAAGGCAAAAACGTTGAACGTTATACTGCTTTAATTGGTAAATTAGGTCTACGTCGTTAATTGTTGATTTATCTATTTTAAAAAAAGGAGCCTTTGGCTCCTTTTTTGTTTTTTAAATGAACATAAAAACCTTAACTCGCGATTCTTGCTAGCAAAAAATGCTCAGGTCAGTATAATATGCGTGTTTGTTTTTAGCTGTTTTAATCAGTGATAAATGTAAACACAAATTTTAATAAAATAATCAATCAAACTGTATAATTTTTTGTTCTACTTAGCCGTATATTAAGAAGGTTTAAGTGAATAAATAATTGTACAGATTGATTAAAATAATCAATACGTTACTGTTTAAGTCTTTTAAAGGGAAAGCAGAACGTGAAAAATAAAGGAAACATAGTAAATGTTTAATCCAGTAACTAAAAAATTTCAATTTGGTAAACATACAGTAACACTTGAAACGGGCACTATTGCTCGTCAAGCATCAGCAGCAGTAATGGCAAGTATGGACGATACTTCTGTATTAGTCTCAGTAGTTGCTAAAAAAGAAGCGAAAGAAGGCCAAGACTTTTTTCCATTAACCGTTAATTATCAAGAGCGTACTTACGCTGCAGGTAAGATTCCAGGTAGCTTTTTTAAACGTGAAGGCCGTCCTTCTGAAGAAGAAACCTTAATTGCTCGTTTAATTGACCGTCCAATTCGTCCATTATTCCCTGAAGGTTTCACTAACGAAGTACAAGTAATTATTACGGTTGTTTCGGTTAATCCTGAAATTGCTCCTGATATTATTTCACTCATTGGTACTTCTGCAGCTTTAGCTATTGCGGGTGTTCCATTTAGCGGTCCTGTTGGCGCAGCACGCGTTGGTTATACTGAAGGTCAATATATTCTTAATCCATTACAATCTGAATTACCAACAAGTCAGTTAGATTTAGTGGTTTCAGGTACTGATTCGGCTGTTTTAATGGTTGAATCTGAAGCTGACGTATTATCTGAAGAAGTGATGCTAGGTGCTGTTGTTTTTGGTCATGATCAAATGCAAGTAGCAATAGACGCGATTAAAGAATTTAAAGCTGAAGTAAATACGCCTGTATGGGAGTGGACCGCACCTGTTAAAAATGCAGAGCTTGTTGCAAAAATTGCTGAGTTAAGTGAAGCACAAGTAAATGAAGCGTATCAAATCACTGAAAAAGCTGTTCGTTATGAAAAAATAGCTGAAATTCGTAACTCAGTTGTTGAAGCGTTATTAGCTGAAAATGCCGAACTTAATGTTCAAGAAGCAAAAGATTTATTCCATGATTTAGAAAAAACCGTTGTGCGCGGTCGAATTACACAAGGTAGCCCACGTATTGATGGTCGTGATCCTGAGTCGATTCGTGCATTAGACGTGATGACAGGTGTACTACCACGTACTCATGGTTCTGCTGTTTTTACTCGTGGTGAAACACAAGCGTTAGTTACAGCGACATTAGGTACACAACGTGATGCACAACGTTTAGATACTATTATGGGTGAAAAAACTGATGCATTTATGTTGCATTACAACTTCCCTCCATACTGTGTAGGTGAAACGGGTTTTGTTGGTTCTCCTAAGCGTCGTGAAATTGGTCATGGCCGTTTAGCAAAACGTGGTATGTTAGCGGTTATGCCAACCATTGAAGAATTTCCGTATGCTGTGCGTGTTGTTTCTGAAATCACTGAATCGAATGGTTCATCTTCAATGGCGTCTGTATGTGGCACTTCATTAGCGCTAATGGATGCTGGTGTACCAATTAAAGCTTCTGTTGCGGGTATTGCAATGGGTCTAGTAAAAGAAGGCGAAAACTTCGTTGTGCTTTCTGATATTTTAGGTGATGAAGATCACTTAGGTGACATGGACTTTAAAGTAGCAGGAACAACAGGTGGTATCACTGCACTGCAAATGGATATTAAAATTGAAGGTATTACGCAAGAAATTATGCAAATTGCGTTAAACCAAGCAAAAGCAGCACGTACTCATATATTGTCAGTTATGGATGAAGCAATTAAAGGGCACAGAGATGATATTTCTGAATTTGCTCCACGTATTCATACCATGAAAGTTAATCAAGATAAAATTCGTGATATTATTGGTAAAGGTGGCGCAACTATTCGTCAACTTACTGAAGAAACGGGTACAACTATTGAGATTGATGATGATGGTACAGTAAAAATTGCTGCGACTTCTGGCGAACAAGCAGAAGATGCGATTAATCGCATTAAAGCTTTAACTGCTGAAATTGAAGTTGGTACGCTTTACACAGGTAAGGTTGTGCGTATTGTAGATTTCGGTGCTTTCGTTAATGTATTACCAGGTAAAGATGGTTTAGTTCATATTTCACAAATTTCAGACGAGCGTGTTAATAACGTAAGTGACGTGTTATCTGAAGGTCAAGAAGTGAAAGTTAAAGTATTAGAAGTAGATCGCCAAGGCCGCGTACGTTTAAGTATTAAAGAAGCTATGGAAAAACCAGCAGAAGAAACACCTGCAGCAGAGTAACTTTAGCGATTGTAAATGACTCAGTCATTTACAATTTAGTCTATTAAAAAGGAGCCTTTTGGCTCCTTTTTTGTTGGTAGATCAAGTACAATCGTTGACACTAGACATTTTATTTTATTAATTTTAAGGCAACTGAGTGAATTTATTCTTTTCTCTATGCAAATTTACACCGTTAAGGGTGACTTTTTATTTTTCGTTCTTCTTGCTTATACAAGGTTGTGTGTCACTGGATGCGAATGATAGTACTAACAATACATCTATAATGAGCCAATTAGTGATTGCTGAACCTTCACCTGTTAACTTTAAAAGTGAAATTGCTATTGCGCGTTTGTCTGAAGTTATAAGCCACGTTAAAATTACTGATGAACAAAAAGCACAGCTTCATTATGATAGAGGCGTTTTATATGACAGTGTTGGTTTACGTGCGTTAGCGCGTATAGATTTCACGCAAGCTCTAAAATTTAATGCAAATTTAACAGATGCTTATAACTTTTTAGGTATACATTTCACACAATTAACTGAATTTTCTCAAGCTTATGATAGCTTTGATGCTGTTTTAGAACTTGAACCAGAGCATGAGTATGCGCACTTAAATCGCGGTATAGCGCTTTATTATGGTGATAGACCCATATTAGCAGCACAAGATTTTAATGATTTTCATCATGAAAAAAATGATGATCCATATCGTTTGTTATGGTTATATTTAGCAGAGCATGAAGTTGATGCAGTATTAGCTAAAACAAAATTAAAAGAAAGAGCAAACCAAGTTGATGAACGTATGTGGGCAAAACAAATTATTTACCTTTATTTGGGAGAAATAAGCCAAGAAACCTTTATCAATGAGTTAACAAATAATGTGCAGTCAAATAAAGCGCTGACGGACCGACTGTGTGAAGCTTACTTTTATTTAGGTAAATACAACCAAATTAAAGGCGATCATGGTGCAGCAGTTAATTTCTTTAAATTATCACTAAGCACTAACGTTTACGAATTTGTTGAACATAGATACGCACGACTTGAGTTAGATTTAATGCGCACAATAAAAGCATTATAGTTTATCTCATGTAACACCACTTAATATATTTACGTGTTTTATTGAATTAGTAGAATAAATAAATGAAAAAAATGCTGCTCATCATGAGTTTGTTTATTTTCCTGTTATCGGGATTATCAGCAAGCTCATTTTTTTTAGACGATTACTTAACGAATTTAATTGCTAAAAATAAACATAGCCAAGCACAATTAAGCTTTGCTATTGAGCATGAAAATTTAATGGCACTTAACCATGCTTTGAATAGCTCAGAATTTCATAGTGAACAATGGCTCTCTTTGGCAAAAGTTTTAGCAAAAACACAAGGAGAGGCTGCATATCAATTAGCGCTTTATTATAAAGCATCGCCCCAAAAAATGATCTTTTGGTTTAAAAGTGCTAGCCGACTTGGATTTCATCAGGCAACTTTGGCATTAGCGCAACACTTTTTTGATCAAAATGATTTTGCAAGCGCGGAAAAAACATTACTATCATTTTCTGCTAATAACCTAAGTATTAACACTAAACTACATACTAGGTTACAAACCAAATTATTGATATTGAAATTGAATCTAGCCATCAGCCAAGGTCAAGTTGGCTACATAGAGAACAGTCTTCTCCATGATACTCAATTATTAAAAGAAACGGTAGAAGGGCGGGTATTACTAAATGATATTGAAAAATATCAAATAGGCAAACTGACAAATAAAGCATTAGATACTAGTAAAATGATTCAGCAATGTGAAAATAGTATTCAGCTTTTTGCAACAAGTCTCAGTCACTTAAAAAAATTAGAAGGTATCATTGCTGATTTTAATACTCAGCCACTAAGTCGAGCAGTTTGTTTTGCTTCTGTACGTTATATGCCAGTGCATGCCCTTGACTGTACTAAGCGCCAACAAGCGGCAATTCGTTGTGATGAATCACTGTGGGCACCTTATGCTAATTCAATTCAAACACGTTATGTAGGTGTTATGTTGCCTCAAGGTGGCGCTAATGTTCATTTTGGTATGTTATATTTTGATTCACAAGATACGGTAGACGTTGTCGCTCATGAAATTAGTCATTTATTGGGATTTGTCGATGAATATCCTCTGCAAGCGGAACATAATACTTGCCAGGTAACGCAAACTAAATCTTTTTCACAAAACATAGCCGTACTTGAAAACACTTATTATGGTGACAGAAGAACGATTCGATCTAAAATATTGAAGCAATTAGCATGGGGGAAATATATTAAAGACAATACACCCATTTTACAGTCAGTGACAGCGTCGAACGGTAAACGAAATTGGCAGCTAGGAACCCCTGAAGAATTTAATAATGAGGTTGGGGTATTTAACGCACAAACGTGTAAAAAAACAAACGCGAAAATGAGGGAGGATTTTAGTGCTTATAAAGGGCTAGCACAACGTACTCAGTTACAATATTTTTCGCTCAGCTTTCCACCACTGTATAGTTTACTGCTGAAAGAGAATACAACACATTATAGAATGCCTAGTTTTCACTACAATATTGCTTTAGCTTACTTTCAACAATCGGCCATTGGAAAGAATGTTTCAGAAGATGTTGCTTTACAACGAATAGCGCGACATAAAAAAAATATTAAGCTTGCAAATTATTGGCTTGAACAATCAGCTAGGTGGGAAAGTGAACGTGACCGATACAATAAAGTACGTCAGGGAGGTTTTTAATATTTGGCATGAATTAATATTATTTGGTATAAATTTGTAGTGTTCTTAGTGGGGAAATAATCGCTAACTAAATGACTAATTAATTTATATTATAAAAGTAAATAGTTAGCGTAATTTTATCAGCGAACAATATTGATAATAGGTTGTTGCGGTTGAAGAGGGCCTTCATCGGTATTAGTGTAACTTTGCGGTATTACTTTAGCATCAGATTTGATTGTTGCTGTTGGCCACATTGTATAATTTTCAATGTATTGAACAGATTGGTTAGCTTTTGACTGCTCACTGCGAATGTTTTTTTTATTTGATCCTTTTTTAATTCTTGAAAACCACGAATATAACGTCATCATATTTCCTCGTATAATCCTTCGTACTCTTAAAACTATTATATATCATAAGCGACTAAATCACCTATACATAATCGATTTTTGTCAGAGATAAGATAAGGTATAATTATGACGAAATTATTATCTCATTGTTTTTAAGTAGATATTTATAAATGAAGCCTTTTAATCCAGAACAGTTTCGTCAACACTTTCCTCTTATTCGCGAAAATAGTTTAGTTGAATTATCGCGAGAAAGACAATCGCCTATCATATATTTTGATAATGGTGCTACTACACAAAAACCTGACTGTGTTATTCAAACTCATGTGTCTTTTTATGAAGCCACGAATGCAAACGTTCACCGTGCATCACACCAGTTGAGCAGTAAAGCAACGCTAGTTTTTGAGCAGGCTAGGGAAACAGTAAAAAACTTTATTAATGCTAAATCAATTAAAGAAATTATTTGGACAAAGGGAACAACAGACAGTATTAATTTGATTGCATCGAGTTTAGGAAAAACAATCTTAAATAAATCAGATGAAATTATTTTAGCCGTGAGTGAGCACCACGCAAATATTGTTCCTTGGCAGTTAATTGCTGAGCAAACTGGGGCGTTAGTCAAAATATTATTGCTTGATAAATCAGGAAGAGTAGATCTTAATCATTTTGATGAGCTTTTAACGAGTCGAACAAAAATAGTGTGTTGTGCTCATGTTTCAAACGTTTTGGGTAAATTAAATCCTATCGATGAAATGATTGTTAAAGCAAAAAAAGTAAATGCTATTACAGTGATTGATGGCGCGCAGGCTGTCGCACACTTCCCTGTTGACGTTCAGGCGCTTGATTGTGATTTTTATCTATTCTCTGCTCATAAAATGTACGGACCAACAGGGGTAGGGGTATTGTATGGTAAGCAACCTCTACTTGAATTGATGCCACCTTATCAAACTGGTGGTGAAATGATCAAAACAGTAAGTTTTAAAACTAAAACTACCTTTAACGTTTTACCATTCAAATTTGAAGCAGGCACACCTAATATTGTTGGTGCTGTAGCTTTTGCTGAAGCAATCAATTTTACTAATCAGTTTAATCAGGGAGAATTGGCACATTATGAGCAAAAATTAACACAATATTGCTACCATGCGTTAAGTCAAATCCCTCAAATCAACTTTATTGTTGAACAAATACCTGATATTCCAGTTATTTCATTTTTTGCTACAGGGCATCATAACCATGACCTTGCCACTAGTCTGGACAGTTATGGCATTGCAGTACGTAGCGGGCATCATTGTGCTATGCCCTTAATGGAGTATTTATCTATTTCAGGTTGTTTACGTGTCACATTAGCGGCATATAACACCTTTGCTGAAATCGATTATTTTATTAAAACACTTAAGTATCTTATGCAATCAGATCATAATGCAGTTAACAGTTTAGGTACTTCTACAATGAGTGTTATTTCTAAAAAAAATAATACACATGTTAGTGATACTTTAAAGGTCACTGATACTGGCGTTACAAGTGAAGCGATTATTCAAAAGTTTTTATCAATTAAAGGGTGGGATTCTCGTCACCGTGAGATTATGTTATTAGGTAAACAATTAACGCGTTTAGATAAGAGTTTGAGAAATGATAGTAGTTTAATTAGCGGTTGTGAAAGTTTAGCATGGTTAGTTGCAACAAAAAATACGCAAGGAATTTTAAGCTTTCAAGCGGATAGTGATGCAAAAATTATTCGTGGCTTGTTAGTCATAGTACTAGCCGCATTTAATAATAAAACGTTAGCGCAAATAGAATCATTTGATATTCAGGCGTATTTTGAACATTTAGGTTTGATACAGCACCTAAGCCCCTCACGAGGTAATGGTGTATTAGCAATTGTAGATAAAATTAAATTGTTAGCGCGCTAAAGTGTAAGTTGAAAATTACTGATGCTTTTTTAATAACTTGTCTATTGCTCTACCAACAGCAAAAAAAGCAAAAGTTGCTGTAACATGGGTTGTTGCACCAAAACCAGCACTGCAATCTAAACGCATAGCCGTATTACTGTTATCCGTAACCTCTGGTTTTGCTAAGCAGACGCCTCCCAGCTCAGTGGGGTAACGTAATTGCTCGGTAGAAAAAACCGCATCAATTGCAAATTTTCTTTTACTTTTTTTGGGTAAATCAGCTCGTGGAAAGTTAAATTCGCGGCGTAGTTGATTTTTAACCTTTGCTAGTAAGGGATCTTGGTAGGTTTTACTTAGATCCGCAGTAGCTATTTTACTGGGGTCTACTTGGCCTCCTGCACCACCGATAGTGATTATAGGCAATTTATTACGTTTGCAGTAGGCAATTAATCGTGTTTTTATATCAACAGAATCAATGGCATCAATAACATAATCAAACTTTTTACTCAGTAAGTTGGGTAAATTTTCTACTGTAATAAAATCTTCAATGGCATCAACCTGACATTCAGGGTTAATTTGCTTGATGCGAGTACACATCACATTCACCTTACTTTCGCCAATGGTTTCAGTCAATGCGTGAATTTGACGGTTAATATTAGTCATACAAATGTCATCAAGATCAATTAGAGTTATATTGCCTACGCCATTTCTAGCGAGTGCCTCAGCAACCCAAGAGCCAACACCACCAATACCTATAATACAAAAGTGTGAATTTTTTAAAATATGAGCGCCGTGTTGACCATATAGGCGAGCTATTCCGCCGAATCTTAATGAATAATCTGACATTTTACTGATAACACAAGGTTAATACTAAATTGGCGTCATTATAACGTTTTAATTTGACGCGTAAAAAGTAAATTTGTTTTTTACCCAATAAGAATTAGCTCAAACACTTTTTATGCAAGCAATTAATAATCAAGCAACGCCTCTTTTTCTTATAAACAGCTTTACTTAGAGCTAACACATTTAACTTTTGCTCAATGACAATACTTAGTCCAAATATAATAATTAAAAAAGTGGGTAAAATGACTAAAGTTGCAACAATGTTAATATCGATTAATATTGGTATGATAGCTATTAATATTAATAAAGTGCTTAACGTTACTCTGTGAATAATTCTTAACAAATTTGTTGCTTTTTTCATGAGAATACCTCTATCTGAATAAATATTTGATGATCATAACGCTTGCTTTAAAAAAATTATGGTGGCATATTTGCCATAATTAATGTTAAAAGTGTCATTGTAAATAAGGGCTAATATGAAAGTTTTAGTGCTAGCGACAGACCATTGTATGGCTTCTGCTATTTATGGTGTTTTAGATGTATTTTCTACCGCTAATTTTTGTATCACTAGGCGTTATGGTGAAGACGTCTTGGCAAGGTTTGATTGTCAAATAGTTACTATAGACAATAAAAATGTAAAAGCTTACAACGGCATTGAAATAAAACCTACGGAATTGCTCGATTCTACTCAAATTCCTGATGTGATTGTACTTTCTTCTTCTGTTGAAGTGATAATTGATTGCTGCGGTGAAGATATTACCATTGCAAACAGAGAAAATATTAAGCAGTGGCTAGTAAAATGCAACGAACAAGGTACTCTTATTACAAGTTTTTGTACTGGTGCATTTTTATTAGCCTCTTCTGGTTTACTTGCAGGCAAACTGGCAACAACACATTGGCGCAGTGCAGATTTGTTTCGACGGATTTTCCCCCATATTCGTCTTGATTGTGATCAATTAATTATTGATAACGGTAATATTATTTGTTCGGGTGGTTCAATGTCGTATATTGACCTTTCTTTACATATTATTGACCGTTTAATTGGCAAGGATATTGTTTCTGATTGCGCTAAATTACTTGTATTTGATCCCGTACGGCAAAAACAATCTCCGTATGTTTCTTTTAAAGCGCAAAAAAAACACGAAGATAAGCCTATTTTAGCTGCGCAAGACTGGCTCGAACAACACTATAAAAGTGATATCTCAATGGATGCATTGGCTGAAAAAGTAGGACTAGGTACAAGAACCTTTAAACGTAGATTTAAACTAGCGACTAATGAAAATCCAATAAACTATTTACAACGAATTCGTGTCGAGCAAGTAAAAGCTAAATTAGAAAAAACGACAGATGCAATTAATCACATTATTTGGTCTGTGGGCTATGAAGATATCAGTAGTTTTCGACAACTTTTCAAACGCTTCACAGGTTTGACGCCTAAAGATTATCGTGCAAAGTTTTCTTAGATTGATAGCTATAATATGCCTGTTATAACAGGCTTTTTCTATTTTATTTGTGAATAATTATTATCATTACAAAAAATAATTTTGGTGCCTTTTTAAAGCGATTTACAGCTATTTTTTTCAAATTAACAATGTCTTTAGTAATTTTTGGTAAGGTGTTTGGGTAAAATAGGTAGCGATTTGTTATAAAAAAGGTAGCAAATGCTACCTTTTTTAGGGAGTAAATACTGGTTAAACGCTATGCTTATCTATAAATATTATCTATAACGCAAAACGTTCAACTTGTAATGCAGCTATCTTTTAGATAAAGAAACAAACTCTCGGTTAATTTCGCCAGTATACTTTTGACGAGGACGACCAATTTTTTGTCCTGGTTGAGATAACATCTCGTCCCAATGAGCTATCCAACCAACAGTTCTAGACATAGCAAAAATTACAGTGAACATGCTTGTAGGAATACCAATTGCTTTTAAGATAATACCTGAATAGAAATCTACATTCGGATATAATTTTTTCTCAATAAAGTATGGGTCTTCTAATGCTACTTTTTCTAATGCCATTGCAACATCAAGTAATGGATCATTGATACCAAGCTCTTGTAATACTTCATGACATGTTTCACGCATTACAGTAGCGCGAGGGTCGAAGTTTTTATAAACACGGTGACCAAAGCCCATTAAACGGAATGGATCATTCTTATCTTTAGCTTTAGCAACAAACTCATCAACACGGTCTAAACTGCCAATTTTTTCAAGCATAGTTAAGCATGCTTCGTTAGCACCGCCATGAGCAGGACCCCATAAAGAAGCTACACCAGCAGCAATACAAGCATATGGATTAGCACCAGACGAACCAGCTAAACGCACGGTTGAAGTTGAGGCGTTTTGCTCATGATCTGCGTGTAAAGTAAAGATTCTATCCATAGCATTAGCAATAACAGGGCTTACTTTATATTCTTCAGCAGGCACAGAAAACATCATGTGTAAGAAGTTTTCAGCGTAAGATAAATCATTGCGTGGGTAAACAAATGGTTGCCCTACACTGTATTTATAAGCCATTGCTGCGATAGTTGGCATTTTAGCAATTAAACGGTGAGCACTGCGTTTACGTTGCTCAGGGTCGTTAATGTCTAAATCACTATGATAGAAAGAAGATAAAGCACCAACAATACCGCAAAGCATAGCCATAGGATGTGCGTCAGGTAAAAAACCATGGAAGAAATGAGCTAGTTTTTCATGAACCATAGTATGGTTAGTAATGATTTTTCTAAACTCGTCATATTCATCTTTAGTCGGTGCTTCACCGTTAAGTAAAATATAACAAACTTCCAAATAATCAGCTTCTTTAGCTAAGCTATCAATGGGATAACCGCGATGTTGCAAAATACCTTTATCACCGTCAATAAAAGTGATTGATGACTCACAAGATGCAGTAGCTAAAAAACCAGGGTCATAGGTGAAATAACCGTGACTACCAAGGGTTCTAATATCAATTACATCGGTACCTGCTGTTCCTTTTAGAATAGGCAGTTCGGCAATTTCTTTACCGTCAATACTTAGTGAGGCTTTAGATTCAGCCATATGTTTTATCCCCTATTATTTTTTAAATGTACAATTTGAGTTCTGATTATTTGGTTAATGCTTGTAGATAAGAATAGACCTTATTTAAAAGAAGAGAAAAATAATCAGTTTTCTAATAAATTAACCTGTTTAGGTTGTTCTCGGTTAATTTGGGTAAATCGAACTGCCGACATTCTACATTACTTTTAAATTAAAATGTAATAGCCTTTCGACTAAAGTTTGATGACAGTCAAAGCAATGGTTAATAATTAACCATTATTCAAATTATTATCTTCAAAGGTAAATTGAATTTATCTGTCATCATCTATATAATCAATCCGTTCTGTAATTGCTTTTTTGACATCACGGTTTAAATAAGAAAATTATTAGATAAAACTTATTGGAAGAGATGTTATATCCAAGGTGAATTAATTCACTGTTATACGAAAGTATTAATTGAATTATTTAGCCAAATTAGACTAAGTTCGTTATCATTATGCGACTCGGTTAACTGAGAAGTAACTTAAGTTATTTTCTTAATAAAGGCAGTTACCGTTCATTTCGGGAATTACTTATTTAGTAATCTCTTTAGTATTCTTTATTTATCTAGTTCAAGATTGAAATAGAATATTAAATTCTAAAAAGGTAGTTCATGAGTAACAATAATAAAAGTTGAAGGCTTTCGAGCTCTTTAGGCAACAATTGTGAAAAAACAACGTCCTGTAAACCTAGATCTAACTACAATTAAGATGCATCTGGCAGCTAATGCCTCTATTCTTCACCGTGTTTCAGGTGTCATAATGGTATTTGCTATTGGTATCTTATTGCTGACCCTTTCAACCTCTCTTTCTTCTGCTGAAGGATTTGCCCTTGTTCAAGATTGTCTTGATGGCTTTTTCTTTAAATTTATTATTTTCGGCTGTCTTTCTGCGCTGACTTTTCATATTTTAGCGGGTGTTCGTCACTTGTTTATGGATTTAGGTCATTTTGAAGAGCTAGTCTCTGGTAATATGAGTGCCAAATTCATTATGATGATTTGGTTAGCTGTATCTGCAGTTATAGGAGTTTGGTTATGGTAGGTATCGTCGCGTCAGTAGGCCGTAATGGCGTACATGATTTTATTCTTCTAAGAGCTAGTGCAATTATACTTGTGCTATACACCTTACTTCTTGCTGGCTTCTTCTTGGTAACACCTAGTGTTACTTTTGATGTTTGGCAAGGTTTCTTTGCTTGTACAAGCGTAAAAATTGCTACAATGATATCGCTACTTGCGGTACTTGTGCATGCTAAAATTGGTGTCTGGCAAGTATTGTCAGATTATATCAAACCAGCATTTTTACGTGGTGCATTGCAGTTTTTCTTTTCAGTTTTGTTATTAGCCTACGTTGCGTTTGGCTTATCAATTTTGTGGGGTGTGTAAGTGAGCGTTCCAATTCGTGAATTTGACGCCATTGTTATTGGCGCAGGCGGTGCAGGTATGCGCGCTGCACTAGCAATTTCAGAGTCAGGCAAGTCATGTGCCTTGATTTCTAAAGTATTTCCAACTCGTTCTCATACAGTATCTGCTCAAGGTGGTATTACCGTAGCATTAGGTAATGCCCATGAAGATCACTGGGAACAACATATGTACGATACGGTTAAGGGTAGCGATTATATCGGCGACCAAGACGCAATCGAATACATGTGTAAAACAGGCCCTGAATCAGTGATAGAGTTAGAGAGAATGGGATTACCTTTTTCTCGTACCGAACAAGGTAAAATTTATCAACGTCCTTTCGGTGGTCAATCTAAAAACTTTGGTGGCGAACAAGCAGCCCGTACAGCAGCAGCAGCTGACCGTACTGGCCATGCATTATTACATTGCTTGTACCAACAAAATGTAAAAAACAAAACTAATGTTTACTCAGAGTGGTATGCGCTAGATTTAGTGAAAAACAGCGATGGTGCTGTTGTTGGTGCTACTGCAATTTGCATTGAAACGGGTGAAATCGTTTACTTTAAAGCCCGTGCAACAGTATTAGCTACTGGTGGTGCAGGGCGTATCTTTGCATCAACAACTAATGCTCATATTAATACTGGTGACGGTGTTGGTATGTCACTTCGTGCTGGCATTCAAATGCAAGACATGGAAATGTGGCAGTTCCATCCAACGGGTATTGCTGGTGCTGGTGTACTTGTTACTGAAGGTTGTCGTGGTGAAGGCGGTTATCTTCTAAATAAAGACGGCGAACGCTTTATGGAACGTTACGCACCAAACGCTAAAGATTTAGCGGGTCGTGATGTAGTTGCACGTTCAATGATGACAGAGATTCGTGAAGGTCGTGGTTGTGACGGTCCTTGGGGTCCACACATTAAGCTTAAGCTTGATCATTTAGGCCGTGAAACGCTTGAAAAACGTTTACCAGGTGTTTGTGATTTATCAAAAACTTTTGCTCATGTTGATCCTGCAGAAGAGCCAATTCCTGTTATTCCTACCTGTCATTATCAAATGGGTGGTGTACCTTGTAACGTTAACGGTCAAGCGATTAATGTCGCAGCCGATGGCAAAGAAACCATTGTTGACGGTTTATTCGCTGTAGGTGAAATTGCTTGTGTATCTGTACATGGGGCTAACCGTTTAGGTGGTAATTCATTACTTGATTTAGTTGTATTTGGTCGTTCTGCTGGTAATTTCTTAGGAACTTACTTAAATGAAGGGCAACATGGCAAAGACGCTTCTGAATCTGATTTAGAAGCATCATTAGCACGCACTAATCGTTGGGAGTCTTCAACGAAAGGTGAAGATCCAGTACAAATTCGTAAAGACTTACAACAGTGCATGCAAATGAACTTCTCGGTTTTCCGTGAAGGCGAAGCAATGGCACAAGGTATGAAAGAGTTGACGGAAATTCGTGAACGTCTTCAAACTGCAAGGTTAGATGACAAGTCATCTGAATTCAACACTCAACGTATTGAATGTTTAGAGCTTGATAATTTAATGGAAACTGCATTCTGTAGTGCTAAAGCAGCTAACTTCCGTACAGAATCTCGTGGTGCGCATGCACGACAAGATTTCACAGAACGTGATGACGAAAACTGGTTATGTCACTCAATTTATACGCCACAAAGCGAAGAAATGAGTAAACGTAGCGTTAACATGAAACCTGTTCACCGCGAAGCTTTCCCACCGAAAGCCCGTGTTTACTAAGGAGTAATTGGTATGAAACAGTTATTTTCGATTTACCGTTATAATCCTGATGTAGATGCAAAACCTTACATGAAAGAATATGAATTAGAGATACCCGATGGCTCTGATTTAATGGTACTTGATGCGCTTATCTTGTTAAAAGAACAAGATTCAAGCCTATCATTCCGTCGTTCATGTCGTGAAGGTGTTTGTGGCAGTGACGGTTTGAATATGAATGGTAAAAATGGTTTGGCTTGTATTACGCCGTTATCAGAATTAAAGGCAGACAAAATTATTTTGCGTCCTTTGCCTGGTTTACCTGTAGTACGTGATTTAATTATTGATATGACACAATTTTATCAACAATATGAAAAAATCAAACCATACTTGATTAACGATGCACAACAACCCTCGCGTGAAAACATACAAACAATTGAAGAACGTGATAAATTAGACGGCCTTTATGAATGTATTCTATGTGCTTGTTGTTCAACATCTTGTCCATCGTTCTGGTGGAACCCTGATAAATTTATCGGACCTGCTGGTTTATTACATGCTTATCGTTTTTTAATTGATAGCCGTGATACAGCAACCGAAGAACGTTTAGACGGTTTACAAGATGCTTATAGTGTATTTCGTTGTCATGGTATAATGAACTGTGTTGATGTTTGTCCTAAAGGATTAAACCCAACCAAAGCTATTGGTCACATTAAATCTATGTTATTAACTCGCGCCGTATAACGAGTTGAGTTAACATCATAAGGCAATATCTGAGCCTCGTACTCAGATATTGCCAATAGCTTATACACATAAAGTTTTATATGTTTTCTTTGATAAATATATAGTTATTACAATTTAACCGTAACCGCTTATAAAAATGTAAGTGGTTATTTATTTTTTGCTTTACCTCAGCAAGGAAAAGGCAATGCCAGAAGGTGTAATGAAGGCTTGGCTAGAGTCTTCCCACTTAAACGGTGGCAACATCGTTTATATTGAAGAATTGTACGAATCATATCTAGATAATTCAGCCTCTGTATCTGCAGAATGGCGTGAAATATTTTCAGAACTCCCTAAAGTTGAAGGTAGTGATGTGGAATATCGCCACAGCGCTATACGCGATGAATTCAAAACCTTAGCTAAACAACAGCAAAAGCAAGTTGTTACGAGTGGTGGTGACGCTAAACAAGTTAAAGTTTTACAGCTTATCAATGCGTTTAGAGTTCGTGGCCATCAAAATGCTAATTTAGATCCTTTGGGTTTATGGCAGCGCGATAAGGTTCGTGACTTACAATTATCTCATCATGATCTATCAGAAAATGATTTCGATAACGAATATAATGTCGGCTCGTTAGATATTGGTCAAGACTCAATGAAGTTAGGTGAGTTATACAAAGCACTACGCAAAACCTATTGTGGTTCAGTGGGCGCTGAGTATATGCATATTACTTCAACAGATGAAAAGCGTTGGTTACAAAATCGCTTAGAATCAGTGCAGTCAGTACCTACATTGTCAGTGGATGAAAAAACCGAAATTCTAAAAGGCTTAATCGCTGCTGATGGTTTAGAAAAATATTTAGGGGCTAAATTCCCCGGCGCAAAACGCTTTTCATTAGAAGGCGGTGATGCACTGGTTCCTATGCTAAAAGAGCTTATTTCACGCGCAGGTTCTGCTGGCGCCAAAGAAGTTGTTATGGGTATGGCTCACCGTGGTCGTTTAAATGTTCTAGTGAATGTTATGGGAAAAAATCCATCCAAGTTATTTGATGAATTTGGTGGAAAACATGATGATGCGCTAGGTTCAGGTGATGTTAAATACCATCAAGGTTATTCGTCTGATTTTGTAACGCCAGGTGGTAATGTTCATTTAGCCCTAGCATTTAACCCTTCTCATCTTGAAATTGTAAATCCTGTTGTCATTGGCAGTGTACGAGCGCGTTTAGACAGACGTGATTGCAGCCAAGGTGATTTGGTGTTACCAATTACTATACACGGCGATTCTGCAATTGCAGGGCAAGGGGTTGTACAAGAAACCTTTAATATGTCACAAGCACGTGCATTTAAAGTGGGTGGTACCGTTCGTATTGTTATCAATAACCAAGTGGGCTTTACTACTTCAAAAGAAGAAGATACACGCTCTGGTGAATACTGTACTGAAATAGCCAAAATGGTACAAGCGCCCATATTGCATGTTAATGGTGATGACCCTGAAGCAGTAATACTTGCAACTCAAATAGCGTTAGACTACCGTAATGAATTTAAACGTGATGTTGTGATTGACTTAGTTTGTTACCGTCGTCATGGTCATAACGAAGCGGATGAACCAAGTGCTACGCAGCCATTAATGTATAAAACAGTTAAAACGCACGCTACACCTCGTCAGTTATACGCAGATAAACTTATTAATGAAGGTAGTTTAACCAAAAACGCTATCGATGAATTAACTGGTTATTATCGTAAATTACTTGATGAAGGTCAGTGTACCGTAGAGCAATGGCGCCCAATGACAGCTCATTCCGTTGATTGGACTCCATACATTGGCCATGAATGGGACGATGACTACGATAAAGAAATTAGTCTTGAGAAGCTAAAAGAATTAGCCCTTAAAGTATCTACTTTTCCTGAAAATCACCCTGTTCATTCGCGTGTTAAAAAGATCTACGATGATCGGATGAAAATGGCAGAGGGTAAAAAATTACTCGATTGGGGTATGGCTGAAAACTTAGCTTATGCATCTATTGTCGATGAAGGAAAAAGAGTACGTATTACTGGTCAAGATGCTGGTCGAGGCACTTTTTTCCATCGCCATGCTGTATTACATAATCAAGACGATGCAAGCACTTATGTACCATTGAAAAATATTAGTGAAGGGCAAGGGCCTTTTGATGTTCATGATTCAGTATTATCAGAAGTGTCTGTTTTAGCGTTTGAATATGGCTACACCACAGCCGAACCTGCAGGTTTAACCATTTGGGAAGCTCAATTTGGTGATTTTGCAAACTGTGCACAAGTAGTTTTTGACCAATTTATTAGTTCAGGTGAGCAAAAGTGGGGTCGTTTATGTGGTCTAACTATGTTGCTACCACATGGCTATGAAGGGCAAGGTCCAGAGCATTCATCTGCTCGTTTAGAACGCTTCTTGCAACTTTGTGCTGATCACAATATGCAAGTTTGTGTGCCTTCTACCCCTGCACAAGTATTTAATATGCTGCGTCGTCAGGTAGTTCGCCCTATGCGTCGTCCATTGGTTGTTATGTCGCCTAAATCATTATTACGTCACCCATTAGCGGTTTCTTCTTTAGAAGAATTAGCCACAGGTGAATTTAAAAATGTTATTGGTGAAATAGATGAGTTAGATCCAAAAGCGGTTGAACGAGTTATATTCTGTAGTGGTAAAGTTTATTACGAACTACTTGAACAACGTCGTAAAGGCGAACTTAATAATATTGCCATTATTCGTATAGAACAGTTATATCCGTTCCCAGAAAAAGACCTTCAAGATGCTATTAAAGACTATCAGCATGTGAAGCAATTTGTTTGGTGTCAGGAAGAGCCGCAAAACCAAGGTGCTTGGTATTGTTCTCAGCATCATTTTAGAGCTGCAATCCCTGAGGGTACTTATTTAACTTATGCTGGTCGTAATGCTTCTGCTGCACCAGCGGTTGGTTATATGTCTATGCATGTTAAAGAACAACAAGCGCTTGTCACTCAAGCGTTAACCTTGGACTAACATTAAAGAACAATAAGCGCTTGTCGCTCAAGCGCTAATGTTAGATAAGATTAGATTAACTATTGAGCGCAGCTGCTTAAAACTAGAGTTAAGCAAAGTGCAAACGTTTGTAAGGAATAAAATAAAATGACAACCGAAATCAAAGTTCCGGTATTACCAGAATCAGTTGCTGATGCGACTGTAGCAACTTGGCATGTACAAGTCGGTGAAAAATTTAGCCGTGATCAAGTATTAGTTGATATTGAAACGGATAAAGTAGTATTAGAAGTACCAGCTACAGTTGATGGTGTTTTAACCGATATTAGCCAACCAGAAGGCTCAACAGTTTTAGGCGACCAAGTGATAGGTGCCTTCTCTGAAGGAGAAGAAGCCGCAGCCCCTAAAGCAGCTGAACCAGTAGCAGCGCCAGCAGCTAGCGGCGGCGCGAGTAAAGTAATTGATATTATTGTCCCCGTATTACCAGAATCAGTAGCTGATGCTACGGTAGCTACATGGCACGTAGCTGAAGGCGATAGTGTTTCAGTAGACCAAAATCTGGTTGACATTGAAACGGATAAAGTTGTGTTAGAAGTTGTTGCCCAAGACAACGGTGTAATTGGTAAAATAATACACGCTGAAGGCGATACAGTATTAGGTTCACAAAAAATTGGTGAATTAAATGCTGGTGCTTCAGTGAATACAACGGCTACCGCAACACCAGATCAAGCTATTAGCTCTGATGAATTAGCAAGCCCATCAGTTCGCCGTTTGATGACTGAAAAAGGTTTATCTGCAAGTGACGTAACAGGCTCAGGTAAAGGTGGACGTATTTCTAAAGAAGACGTAGAAGCAGCAGTTGCGGCTAACTCTTCACAAGGAAAGGCACCAGCTAAAGCAGCGCCTGTTGCGGCAGTTCAAGATTTAGGCGAACGTACGCAAAAACGTGTACCAATGACACGTTTACGTAAAACCATTGCGACACGTTTATTAGAAGCTAAAAACTCAACGGCTATGTTAACAACGTTTAATGAAGTTAACATGAAACCAATTATGGATTTACGCGCACAATACAAAGACGTATTTGAGAAAACCCATGATACACGTTTAGGTTTTATGTCTTTCTACGTGAAAGCAGTAACCGAAGCGTTAAAACGCTTCCCAGCAGTTAATGCTTCAATTGATGGCGATGACATTGTTTATCACAACTTCTTTGATATCTCTATTGCTGTATCAACACCACGTGGTTTAGTAACACCTGTTTTACGTGATGCGGATCAATTGAGCATGGCAGGTATTGAAAACGGTATTCGTGATTTAGCTATCAAAGGCCGTGACGGTAAACTTGCCATTGCTGACATGACAGGTGGTAATTTCACCATCACTAACGGCGGTGTATTTGGATCATTACTTTCTACTCCAATCTTAAATTTACCTCAAGCAGCTATCTTAGGTATGCATAAAATACAAGACAGACCTATGGCGGTTAATGGTAAAGTTGAAATTTTACCAATGATGTATTTAGCGCTTTCTTATGATCATCGCTTAATTGATGGCAAAGAGTCGGTTGGCTTCTTAGTAACCATTAAAGAATTGTTAGAAGATCCTGCACGTCTACTTTTAGATATATAAAAAGCATCTATCGCTTTATATTTCTAAAAGGCAAAAATAATTACGAAGTAGACTATAGTATTAGCTCTTTTGGCTACCGTCACTAGAGCTTTTGTACTATAATTTGTCGACTTTTCATTGGCTCTTGTTTATTTTTATTTTTTGATAAATAACTTTTTACTAAAAAATAAGAAAAACGCTAGCTTTCATTTACAGATAAATGGATAAAACACCATGAATTTGCATGAGTATCAAGCGAAACAATTATTCGCTGAATATGGTTTACCAGTTTCTGAAGGTTTCGCTTGCGATACCCCTCAAGAAGCTGCGGAAGCTGCTGATAAAATTGGCGGCAATATGTGGGTTGTTAAAACTCAAGTACACGCGGGTGGCCGTGGTAAAGCTGGCGGCGTTAAGCTGGTTAAAACCAAAGAAGAGATTAAAGAATTTGCTCAAAACTGGTTAGGTAAAAATTTAGTTACTTACCAAACAGATGAAAATGGCCAGCCAGTATCTAAAATTTTAGTTGAAAGCTGTACTGACATTGCTAACGAATTATACCTTGGCGCAGTTGTTGACAGAGCATCACAAAAAGTTGTGTTCATGGCGTCTACTGAAGGTGGCGTTGAAATTGAAACGGTTGCTGAAGAAACACCTGAACTTATTCACAAAGCTGAAATTGATCCACTAGTAGGTCCACAAGCTTACCAAGCACGTGAATTAGGATTTAAATTAGGTTTAAACCCAACACAAATGAAACAGTTTGTTAAGATCTTTATGGGTCTAGCTAACATGTTCAATGACTATGATTTCGCCTTATTAGAAATCAACCCATTAGTTATTACTGATGAAGGTAACCTTCATTGTTTAGATGGTAAAATTGGTATCGATGGTAATGCGTTATATCGTCAACCTAAAATCCGTGCATTCCACGATCCATCTCAAGAAGATGAACGTGAAGCACATGCAGCGCAGTGGGAACTTAACTATGTTGCATTAGACGGAAACGTTGGTTGTATGGTTAATGGTGCTGGCCTTGCAATGGGTACAATGGACATTGTTAACCTACACGGTGGCAAGCCAGCTAACTTCCTTGATGTTGGTGGTGGCGCTACGAAAGAACGTGTTGCTGAAGCATTCAAAATCATTCTTTCTGATACAAACGTTAAAGCTGTTTTAGTTAACATTTTTGGTGGTATCGTTCGTTGTGACATGATCGCTGAAGGTATCATCGCTGCTGTTAAAGAAGTAGGCGTTGAAGTGCCAGTTGTTGTACGTTTAGAAGGTACTAACGCTGAAGCAGGTCGTGCAGTATTAGCAAGCTCTGATGTAAATATCATCGCTGCTGAATCATTAACTGACGCAGCACTTAAAGTTGTTGCCGCTGCGGAGGGCAAATAATGTCTGTATTAATTAACAAAGATACTAAAGTAATCTGTCAAGGTTTTACTGGTGGTCAAGGTACATTCCACTCAGAACAAGCTATTGAGTACGGTACACAAATGGTTGGTGGTGTAAGCCCAGGTAAAGGCGGTCAAACTCACTTAGGCCTTCCTGTATTCAACACAGTACGTGATGCAGTAGAAGCAACTGGCGCAACAGCTACAGTTATCTACGTTCCTGCACCGTTCTGTAAAGATGCTATTTTAGAAGCGATTGACGCAGGTATTAAACTTATCGTAACGATTACTGAAGGTATTCCAACTTTAGATATGGTTGACGTTAAAGTTAAGCTTGATCAAACAGGTGTTCGCATGATTGGACCTAACTGTCCAGGTGTTATCACGCCAGGCGAAACTAAAATTGGTATTATGCCAGGTCATATTCATTTACCAGGTAAAGTGGGTATTGTTTCACGTTCTGGTACATTAACGTACGAAGCCGTTAAACAAACTACTGATGCTGGTTTCGGCCAATCTACTTGTGTAGGTATTGGTGGTGACCCTATCCCCGGTACTAATTTCATCGACGTTTTAGAAATGTTCCAAAACGATCCTCAAACTGAAGCAATCGTAATGATTGGTGAAATTGGTGGTACGGCTGAAGAAGAAGCAGCTGAATATATTAAAGCTAATGTAACTAAACCTGTTGTTTCTTACATTGCTGGTGTTACTGCACCTGCTGGTAAGCGTATGGGTCATGCTGGCGCAATTATCGCTGGTGGTAAAGGTACTGCTGATGAGAAATTTGCAGCATTAGAAGCGGCTGGTGTTAAAACTGTTCGTTCTTTAGCTGAAATTGGCAGCGCACTTAAAGAGAAAACAGGTTGGTAATCAGCTTTTAATTGCAAACTGCTTTTCTTTGAAAGGTTGATGAAAACCCGCATTATCTAATAGAGAGTGCGGGTTTTTTTATTCAAATTTGCAAGTCATACTTTGTTGCTCACCGTAAATATCTACATATTTTATAGTGTAATGAATTTTACCTCGTAATTTTTCAATAATACCGATAAAAAATGTATCTTGTGTAGTTGAAATAAGTTCTTGATTGTTTTTTATTTCTAATAAAACAAATTTTTCATCTTTAGATAAGGCATTTCCCTTAGATAAAGTACCTGAAGTTATATCGAAGTCATTTGTGGTTATTTTCCCAATTCTACTATTTAATTCAGCACTCGTGATAATTGTATTATTAAAGTGTATTTCAAAATCTTTAATAATAGCTGTTCCTAATCCCTTATTCGCTATAGATATAGTAAGTTTACCCCCATAAGAATCAATGAAATGAGAGTTTTGACAAATATAAGGTCGAACAGATAATTTATTGTGTTTATGAGAATAAAAAGCTTGGTTGATAGTTGCTAATAAAGCAAAACAGGCAATAAATATACCTGTTATTCCAATTATTATTTCAGGCTTTAGCATAGAAAAAAGATATTCCATTTATTTTTCTTTATATTAAAATTCATATTTAAAGTTAACTGATTAATTTATTGAAATCAATTATGTTTGTTAATCTTTGATTTTTAAGTTAAACAGGCTAAAATTTCTATTAAACTTTATGTTCTTTTTGTTTTATATCTGATTATATTGTCGCGGTGGCGACGACACCCAAAGGGAGGCTGACGCCGACCTCCCTCTGGACTCCCTCGGTGCTGCTAATCAAGTGTGATCCTACATTCAAGGCAATATCTTCGACGTAACGGCAAAGAACGCACATCCATGTACTGCTTTGCCTTTGCCATCATCCATTAAATACGTGAACATTGCCTTTCATTTCGGCACTTGATTCAAGCAGACTTGGCCGTTTTGATAGGTGAGGGGGATAATAATATTGGTTTTGTTGTTTTGGTTTGTTAAAAAACTCAAGTCAGTTTGTTTGGTAGTAAATTCGCCAAGTTCATTATTACCACAAATCGTACAAAACCTACAAGCCAGCACACTTAAAGAAAGTACCGTGACGCCAAGCAGTGAATCAAACGCCAAGCTGAAGAAGTTTAACGCAATAGAAGTACCCTCACCGCGACGCGAACAGTGAACTAAGCTGCAAACGCTGCAATTTAGCACAAAAACATATTCCCACCGAGAGTTGTAACGCCAAGCAGTAATAATTGATACAAATCAATTTTTTTTAATGTGATAGGCATATTATAGTTGTAGTACAGAAATATTTTTTAAACGAATTTTTATAACTTGCAGGAGAGTCATGATGAAAAAACTAGTCAAGAGTATTCCCTTAGCTTTAGTTTCCTTTTTAGGGGTTACATCACTTTCAACTATATCAGCTGAATTGCCAATGCGCGGCCCTATTCCTTTTGTTAACTATGATCTGGATGGAAATGGATTTATCAGTGAACAAGAGTTTACTCAAGTAAGAAGTGAGCGTATGGCAAGTAAAGCAGCTCAAGGCCGTCCCATGAAAGGTGTTGGTACCGCCCCTTCATTTATGAGTTTTGACGTGAATCAAGATGGGCAGTTAACAGAGCAAGAGCTCATCGTAGGTCAACAGGCTCAAATGCAAAATCGACGTAGTACTCCAAGCCAAGTTTCTAACATGAGACAGGGTAATGGCAAAGGTGCAGGTATGGGAAGAGAAAACAATATGCCCAGTTTTTCTGAATTTGACATAAATGGTGATAGTGTCATTTTAGAAGAAGAACTCTATGAGGCTAGAGCCGTAAGAATATCAGAGCGTGTTAAGCAAGGTTATCCTATGCGAAATATTGCCAACTCTTCGTCTTTTGAAGAGATAGATGCTAATGGTGACAAAAAAGTAACCTCTGAGGAGTTTGCTAAGTTCCAAGTAAAACATCGACAACAGATGATGCAAAAGTAAATCATGAATCAAGGGGGGGATTCCTCCCTTTGAACTTTTTAGAGTAAAGCGACGTAAGGGAGCTATAGCTGCTGGCTTTATACTTTACATGAAACTTTTATGATCTTAAGTGTTTATTAAAAAAAGTGATTGTACGTTCCCACGCGAGATCGGCATTTTTTCGATCATAGCGACTGGTCGAATCATTATGAAAGCCGTGATTTACATTTTTATACATGTGCATTACATAATTAACGTTATTAGCTTTTAAGTCTTGTTCATACTCAGGCCATGTGGCATTCACTCGTTTGTCTAATTCGCCTAATTGAATCAGTAAGGGGGAATTAATATTTTTTCTTAATTCTTTTGCTGCAGGTGTCCCATAAAAAGGGACGCCAGCATCAATAACATCAGGTATTCTTGCAGCAAGTATATTAATGATATAACCACCAAAACAAAAACCAACACCGCCGAGTTTGCCGTTTGATAATGGATGATTTTTAAGGAACCTAGCTGAGGCAATAAAGTCTTGTTCAACTTTTTCTCGGTCTAAGGTACTTTGCATTTTTCTACCTTCATCATCATTACCAGGATAACCACCAAGGGTATGTAAAATATCTGGGGCGAAGGCAATGAAACCTGCTTTGGCAACTCTACGTGCTACATCTTTTATGTATGGGTTTAAACCTCTGTTTTCGTGTACCACTAATACAGCAGGCACGGTGGCAGTTAAATTTGCAGGTTTAACAAAATACCCTTTAACACTGCCAAGTCCTTTAGGGGAACTAAATGTTTCATAGGTTGCTGTTATACTCTCATCATTAAATGAAACTTGCTCAGCTAGAGCATAGTTAGGCAATAAGGCTGAGGCGAGTATATTCGTACTCATGCCAACTACAGCTAAACTGGCAAGACGTTTCATAAAGGTTCGTCTATCAATCGTGCCATGAGCGTATTCATCATACCAATCAAAGGCTTCTTGAGGAATTATAATGTTTTCTTCTGCATTGTAATCGTTTTTCAAGGTCATATTTTTTAAGCTCTTAATTGTAAACACATTATTTTATAATTAAAGTAGAAAAGTAGCTTAAATCTGGCGATTGCTTAATTTATTTTCCCCAATGGCCAGTATTGTATTAACCATCAGCGTTAATAGCTGAAATCAACTCAGCAAGACATGCTTCATTTTGATCATGTGGCACTTGACAAGTACCTGCTGCATTATGCCCACCACCATTATATTTCAACATTAATTCACCAACATTTGTTTTTGAACTACGATCAAAAATTGATTTGCCTGTAGCAAAAACAGTATTTTGTTTTTTAAGCCCCCACATAACATGAATTGAAATATTACATTGTGGAAATAAAGCATAAATAACAAAACGGTTACCTGAATAAATTATTTCTTCTTCTCTCAGATCTAAAACGACTAAGTTGCCATGAACGGTTGCACAACGTTTTATCTGTTCTTTGAATTTCTCTTCATGCTCAAAATAAAGGTCGGTGCGCTCTTTGACATCAGGCAGTTCTAGTATTTGATCAATACTATGATCTTTACCAAAATCTATTAAATTCATCATCAGTTCATAGTTTGATATACGAAAATCTCTGAATCGCCCTAAACCAGTTCGAGAATCCATGATGAAGTTTAGTAGTTCCCAGCGTTTTGCATGCAATACTTCTTCCATATTGAACTGTGCAGAATCACCCTTGTCTACAGCTTTCATCATGCTTGTCCAACTAGCGGGGTAGGTTTCTAGACCACCGTAGTAGTCATATACAACACGAGCTGCTGATGGAGCATCAGGGTCAATAATATGATTTTCGCGTTTTTCATTGCGAAGTGTTTCACTATGATGGTGATCAAAGGCAATGTTAATGCCATCAACGTAAGGTAAATTGGTTGAAATATCCTTTGATCCGACTTCAATAGTACCATCTTGCATATCTTTTGGGTGAACGAAAAGAATATCATCAACTAAATCAATATGTTTGAGTAGAATTGCACACACTAAACCATCGAAATCACTACGAGTTACCAAGCGGTATTTTTTATTGTCAGACATTTACACTCTCCATTAAGTAAAATTTATTTTTGTTATATAGCACTATATTGTTTATTTAAACATAATAAAAGTAGATTGGGTTAAGTGTAGATCAAATTTAAAACTTTTTAGATTTTTCTATTGTAGATAAATCATATAGTGAGGACAGACTTTTAATTTATCTTTTTGTAATACTTTCTTATATATGGATTTTGTTCATTACCCTTTAAAGCATTAATGTAAATCAAGGGGTAAAGTTTCAATGATGTTATTATTTGCGGGCTTATAAAATTAAGCCATTGAATTGAGGTGTAATTGTGACAAATGATATGAATGTTAAACAAAAATTTAGAATGAGAATAATTTCTTTTGCACTGCTTCTATTTTCAACATTGGTGATATTTGCCATTGCGCAAGCGATTAGTGCTTTGCTCAAAACCTATGAATTAAGTTCTATGTATGTCTCTTTTTGCGCAGGTTTTATTCTTTTTACTCCTTTGGTTAGCTTATTGTTACACCCCTTGGTTTTTGTAGATAAAGTTAGTGAAAAACGCTCTCAGTTGTCAATTTTGATGGCAAACTTTGCTTTAGTTTTAGTTGTACAATGTTTATTCTTTTTAATTTGGATAACAGATGCTGTTGTGGTTTACAGTATTTATGTTGATCAAAATTCGTTTTTAGCTAAATCATTTAATATTGTCAGTGAAAATCAAAGTAATTTAAGTATTGAATTTTATTGGGCAAATTTGTTTTTAGCTTGGTTCTTTGCTTTATTATCATTAGTCTTGGGGGTTATGCCGTGTTTAATTGTCCGAATAAACAATCAGGGTGTGGTTAATAATTTTATTTCCAGTTTTGCTTATGCTAAACAGCATAAAATACCGTTAGCGTTTGCGGCATTATGTATTGCTATGGCGGTTGTTTTACCCTTGTTGTACATGAAGTTCTTATTTTTGTTATTTTTCCCAATGGCGTTAACAGGCATAATTTTATATTTATCAGGTTCATTTATGTCGTATAAAATTATTAATAAATCAATGAAAATTTAACTAGTAAGGCAGAGGGGGCAGCCTATAGTTGTGACTGAGGGGGAGTTGTTCGTGTTGTGTTCATATTATGTTCGTACTATCATGCATGATATGTTTTGCACTCGCATACTATATTGACTTTACTGATGTAGGTAAGAGTTAATTAAATAATCTGTGAGTTAATCGGGCAATCAATCAAATAGTAAGGGACTATGACTGTAAACAAACACTCGACTCTGTCAGAAGAAGAAGGACAGCGACTTCAGCGGCAAAAGCGACAACAACAAAAGCGCCTTAATAGAGCCTTAATAGGTTTTGGCATTTTTTCTGTTGGCTGGCTAGTTGTTATTGTTAGTACCATTTTTTATAAATCCAGTATTGCTCTACCTTATGTGCTTGGTTGTATTTCAATCAGCTTTATTGTGCAAGTAGTGTTACTATATTTATTTAAAAGCAATAAAAATCTAAAATTTAGTGATCCAAATTTAACAACATTACAACTATTTAATGCCATTTTTTGGGTCAGTCTCGCCATGATATTGATGCCACAAATAAAAGGGATAATCGTCTTTTTTAGTTTTGTTTGTTTATTATATAGTGTTTTTCATACTTCAAAACTGGCTTTATATTTATTACCAATGACCTCCATTATAGGGTTAGCTATCGCCGATGTTTCTTTTTACCTGAAATACCCTGAGGATTTTAATTTACAATATGAAACGCTAGAATTTTTGGTTTTTAGTTTATCTACCGTGTGGATAAGTATTATTGTCAATTTTAGTTCTACTTTGAGAAATAAACTCAAACAGCAAAAACAAGAGATATTGAGAGCTAACGAACTGTTAGCTATTCAAAGTAGACAAGATGCTTTAACAGGCCTAAAAAATAGACGTTATTTTGACGAACAGTTTACTGCCGAATACAAAAGAGCAAACCGTAATAACAATGCATTATCAATCATTATGATAGATTTAGATAATTTTAAATCTATTAATGATTTGTATGGTCATGATGCTGGCGATTGTTGTTTAAAATATATTGCTAACCTCTTAGCAGCAGAAGTGAATAGAACAGGTGATATACTTGCTCGCTATGGGGGAGAAGAGTTTGTTATATTATTACCCAATACTAAGGGTGAACAAGCATTTAAAATAGCATTGGAATTAAAAAATAAGATCAACGAGTGCCTATATCATTATGAAAATTCTGTTGATGTTAACCTTAAACTAACCGCTAGCTTTGGTGTCAGTTGTTACAATGAAAATAATGTTATTGGTCAATGTGAATTATTAATCTCAGCGGATAAAGCGTTATATCTATCAAAAAAATCAGGTCGTAATCAAGTCAGTATGTATCATCCTGATAAATGTCATTAATTAAATGCTAGTAAGTTATACATACTAGCATTTAAGGTTTACGGTATAGCTACTTAACGGTTGCAGCTTTCATGCTTATTACAAAACTAGATAGCTCTGTTAGCATTTTAGTGTGGTCATTAAGGTTGCCTTCAATAATTTTTACCACAGCAGAGCCACTAATAGCACCACTTGCCCCCGCAGCTAAAGCATCTTTAACTTGTTGCGGTGTTGAAATACCAAACCCTAAAACAGGTGGTGCGGCATTATATTTATTTAACGTGCTTATTAAGGCTTGTGCAGGCGAGGTTTCTGTTGTGTTCATTACTTTTTCATCATTGCTGTCTACACCTGTAACGCCAGCACGACTTAATACATAGGTATAACCTTGGCTGTATGTAGATACGTTGCGTAAGGTTTTATCGCTGGCATTTGGTGGTGCGATAAAAATAGGGGCAACACTATGTTTTAAAGCGGCGTCTCTAAAAGGTAGGCTTTCACGTATTGGTAAATCAGCTATCAAAACTGAATCAACCCCAACTTGTGCCATGTCATGATAAAAAGTATCAATACCACGTGCAAAAACTAAATTACCATACAGTAACAAACCAATAGGGATGTTAGGCGCATATTCACGTACTTTAGCAAGAATATCGATACAAGTATTAGTATTAATACCTGCTTCTAAAGCGCGTAATGCAGCCATTTGAATCGTAATGCCATCTGCACTAGGGTCTGAAAAAGGTATACCAAGCTCAAGTGCATCAGCGCCTGAATCGATGAGTGATTTTATTACGTTGAGTGACTGTTCAGCATTTGGATCGCCAATCATAACAAAAGGAATAAACGCTTGTTCATTTTTAGCGGCTAAGTCAGCAAAAGCTTGTTGATAACGGTAACCCGCGCGTTGTTTGTCTTGTGTCATTATGCTTCTCCTCTGTGCTTAACCGTTGTAGTGTCATTACCTTGTTCATTAGGGTGTAAAACCGCGTGTACATGCGCAAGATCTTTATCGCCACGTCCTGATAAGTTAACCAAATAAATTGTTTCAGTTGTTGCCGTTTCAGCCATTTTAAGGGCTTGTGCCAAAGCATGAGAAGACTCAAGGGCAGGAATTATGCCTTCATTTTTAGCTAAAGTTTGAAAAGCATCTAATGCTTCATCGTCGTTAATGGCAACGTATTGAGCACGTCCTGTTTCTTTTAAAAATGCGTGTTGAGGGCCAACAGCAGGGTAGTCTAATCCTGCTGATATAGAGTAAGACTCTTCAATTTGTCCATATTTATCTTGCATAATATAAGTGTAGTTACCATGTAACATACCTTTACTGCCAGCGACTAAGGTTGCGCCATGTTGATCTGTGTCTATACCTTTTCCGCCTGCTTCAACACCAATTAGCTTTACTTCTTCATGTTGAATAAAGTCATTGAACATGCCAATTGCATTTGAACCACCGCCAACAGCTGCAATAACATAATCAGGCAAGCGTCCTTCTTCTTCAAAAAATTGTGCTTTTGCTTCTTCACCAATCATTTTTTGAAATTCTCTAACAATGGTGGGAAAAGGGTGTGGGCCTGCGGCAGTACCTAGCAAATAATGAGCATTTTCATAATTGGCAGACCAGTCACGCAAGGCTTCATTAACGGCATCTTTTAATGTGCCAGACCCTGCGGTAACAGGAATAACTTCTGCGCCCATCAGTTTCATACGAAATACATTAGGTTGTTGACGCTGGCAATCAATAGCGCCCATATATACTTTACATTTCAAGCCTAATAATGAACAAGCAATGGCGGTTGCAACGCCGTGTTGGCCTGCACCTGTTTCAGCAATAATTTCCGTTTTACCCATGCGCTTAGCTAGTAAAGCTTGGCCTAATACTTGGTTGGTTTTATGTGCGCCACCATGTAATAGATCTTCGCGTTTTAAGTAAATTTTGGCTAAGGGGTTTTTTACAATGTTTCTACAGCAAGTTAGTGGCGTAGGGCGGCCAGCATATTTAGTTAATAAATTATTAAACTCGGTCAGAAATGCTTCATCAGTTTGTGATTCAATAAACGCTTGTTCTAACTGTTCTAAAGCAGGAACGAGTAATTCTCCAACAAACATACCACCAAATTCACCAAAATAAGCCGGTAATGGTTCTTTTAATGTATTTTCTTTTGTGTCATCTACTAAATTAGTCATGTGCTAATAATTCCTTATTTGCGAAAAAACTTCGTTAAGTTTTTTGCTGGATTTTATACCTGGACTTGTTTCAACACCTGAGTTGAGATCTAAGCCAAATAAATCTAAATCGGTTAATTGTGCTAGTGCAAAGTTGATATTTTCAATGTTAAGACCGCCCGCTAAAAGACTATTTGATAAGTCTTGTTTGCTATCGGTTAACAGTCGCCAATCAAAAGCTTGTCCTGAGCCAGGCGATTTACCATCAAGGATATGATGAACCACGTTACTGCTTAATTGTGGTATTGAATCATGTAATGCGTAAGCCTTCCAAACTTGACAGTGTTCACTGTTATTTTCTTGTAACTGTGTTTTAAGGGTATTAATATAGGTTTCATCTTCATCACCATGAAGTTGCACAGCGATAAGTTGTAGGCTTTGAACCAAATCAACAATGTCTGCCTGTTCATGATTTACAAAAACCCCCACGTATTCTAACTGTGGTTGGGTGTCAATTATTGCTACAGCTTGTTCTTTCGTAACACAACGAGGAGATTTTTCGGCGAAAATTAAGCCGCCAAATCGTGCGCCAGCTTGTGCTGCCGCTTGGGCATATTCGGGTGAGGTTAAACCACACACTTTATTATTGCCATAAATCAGTTTACGACAGGCTAAATCAATATCGTTATAAGCATTATTATCCATTGCCATTAATGAACTACCCACCAAAAATCCATCCACAGCGGGTGCTAATTCACGTACCTGAGCATTATTGTAAATACCTGATTCAGATATAATAATTGTGTCATCAGGTAAAGTTGGTGCAAAATCAAACGTACGCGCAATATCCGTACTTAAATCGCGTAAATTACGGTTGTTAATACCAATCATTTTTGCATTTAACTTAATAGCACGATCTCTTTCATCACTGGTTGAAATCTCGGTTAAAATGGCCAAGTTATAGTGATCAGCTACCGTAGCCAATTCAATATATTCTTCATCAGTTAAAACACTTAGCATCAGTAAAATCGCATCTGCGCCATAATATCTTGCTAAATGGACTTGGTAAGTATCAACAAAAAAATCTTTATTAATCACTGGACATTTGACGGTTTCGGTAACTAATTTTAAGTACTCAAAATTGCCTTGAAAATATTTTTCATCGGTTAATACTGAAATTGCCGCGGCGTATTTGTCGTAAACTTGGCAAATCGCTTTCACATCAAATTCTGGACGAATTAATCCTTTTGAAGGAGACGCTTTTTTGCATTCTAAAATAAAACCTGCTTGTGGCTTTTGTTTTGTACGTCGCAATGCCGCGTACATATCTTTTTTAGTTGCAGTCAGCCCATCAATAAAGTTTTCCAAAGGATTAGCTTTTTTGAGTGCATCAATTTCAATACGCTTATCAGCAACAATTTTGTTTAATATGTTCGCCATTATTATTCACATTCCTCATTTGAAAGCTTAACTAATTGCTGTAATGTTTCTAAACCTTTTCCACTTTGTAAAACCTCACGGGCTAAGTCAGCAGCGGCTTTTAAATCGGTTGCTTTATCATGCAGGTAAAGTAACGCCGCGCAGTTTATGATAACGGCAGCATTATGAGCTTCTTGTCCTTTACCTGCCAATATTGCTTTAATAATGTCAGCATTTTCTTGTGGCGTGCCGCCTTTAATATCCTCAAGGCTATATTGCTTGATACCAAAATCTTCTGGCGAAATAGTACGCTCTATTAGTTTTCCATCTTTAATTTCTACTACTTGTGTATCACCATGAAGCGCTATTTCATCTAAACCGCTGCCATACACAATAAATGCACGTTTAACGCCTGTTAAGAGTAATGCTTCGGCCATTGGCTTTAATAAATCAGGTGTGTAAACACCAAGTAGCATAATGTTTGGATAAGCAGGGTTAGCTAGGGGCCCTAAAATATTGAATAACGTGCGCACTCCCATTATTTTTCGTACGGTTACTGCGTATTTAAAACCACTGTGATAAGCGGGCGCAAATAAGAAACATAAGTTTGTTTTATCTAAACAATTGCTCGCGGTAGCGGGAGACATCGTTAAATTTACGCCAAATGCTTCCAGTAAGTCGGCTGAGCCAGACATACTTGAAACACTGCGGTTGCCATGTTTTGCCATTTTTAAGCCACAAGCCGCCGCTAAAATGGCCGCCGTGGTTGAAATATTAATGGTATTAGCGCCGTCACCACCAGTGCCGACACAATCGGCAACCGTGTTATTTTGTGGAGGAAATTTTTTTGCCGCACTTTGAATAGCAATGGCTGCGCCTGATATTTCTTCAGGCGTTTCACCTTTAATTTTTAACGCGGTAAGTACACTCGCAAGTAGAATAGGATCGGTTTCGCCTTTGAGCATTTTTTCAAAAAACGCTTTAATAGTTTGTTGGTCAAGATCATGTCCATCAACTAGCGTTGATAATATATTCGTCATGTTATGCTCCTTGGGCTTTGGTGTTTAATCGCTCACTTAGGGCGAGTAAATAATCAAAACTTTGCGCTAATAAGGTTGCGCCAAAAGTCGTTAAAATAGATTCTGGATGAAATTGAAACGCCAATATTGCATCACGATCTTGGCAGATTGCCATGGGCATGTTGTTATAATCAGCAATTACAGTGAGTGATTCAGGTACTTGGCTTCCTACCAAAGAATGATATCGGGCAACGGGTAATGGGTTTTGAATATTAACAAAAGCGCCCGTACCACAATGGTTAATTGGCGATGCCTTACCGTGCACTATTTCATCAGCACGACCCACTTTACCGCCATAATGTTCAATTAAGGCTTGATGTCCCAAGCAAATACCTAACATAGGAATTTTGCCTGCACATAATTTGATTAAGTCCATTAAACAGCCTGCATTTTTAGGCTCTCCTGGCCCTGGTGAAAGCACCAAAATGACATTCTCACCAGTGACATGTGTATGTTCGACCATTTTAGTGAAAATAAAATCACTGCTTAAGGTATTTCGATATACGGTTGGATCAAAACCTAAACATTGAAATTCATCCACTAAGTTATAAGTAAATGAATCAAGATTATCGAGCATAAATAACTTGGTTTTATTAGTATTTGGCTTAACCTTGTTTTGAGTAGACATTATGAGTTAACTCCTTGCGCTAGCGTTTTATTTGCTGTTAGCACAGCATTAATAACTGCTTGGGCTTTTTGTTTTGTTTCATCCGCTTCTGCTTGCGGAATTGAATCATAAACGACACCTGCACCTGCTTGCACATAAGCGATAGATTCTTTAACAAATGCTGAACGTATGACAATACAAGTGTCCATTTCACCGTCACCAGTAAAATATCCCACCGCACCACCGTAACTGCCTCGGCGTTTTCCTTCTATTTCTCTAATTAAAGACGTAGCTTTTACTTTAGGTGCCCCTGATAGCGTGCCCATATTCATACAAGCTTGGTAAGCGTGTAATGCGTCTAATTCTTCCAGTAAAGTGCCACAAACACGCGAAACTAAATGCATTACATGGGAATATCTGTCTACCTTCAATAAATCTGCAACATAGCGAGTACCAGCTTTAGACACACGAGCAATATCATTTCGTGCCAAATCAACCAGCATAATGTGCTCAGCAGACTCTTTTTTATCTTGTCTTAATTCCAACTCTATTCGAGAGTCTAGGTCTAACGATATGCTACCGTCTTTATTAAAACCGCGAGGGCGCGTACCTGCAATAGGATAAATTTCCACCTGACGTTGGCTTTCAGCCCCATTTTGTTGATACTTTATCGCTGATTCTGGTGAAGCCCCAAACATACAAAAATCACTGTCTTTTAAGTAAAACATGTAAGGGCTTGGGTTACTTAATTTTAACGCTTGATATGCAGCAATACTGTCTAAGCAAGGTAATGAAAAGGTGCGAGATGGTACAACTTGAAAAATGTCACCCGCACGAATATTCTCTTTTAATTGCTCAACATGCTGACAAAACGTTTCGTCGCAAATATCCACTGACACAGTTTGTGAATTATCATTATTTATTAGGTTAGTTTTTGTCTTTAGCACAAGGTCGTTAGTGGTAATATCATTTGACAATAACTGCTTTATTTCAGTAATACGTTCAGTTGATTTTTGTTGAATTGTTTGGTCTTGCGTTTTTTCCTGCACGGTTTTTTCATTTTTACCGTGTTCATAAGAAAAAATATTGGCGATAATTTCCGTACTTTTTTCTTCGTGATCTATCACTACAACGGTTTCGGCAAGATAATAAACAAAATCAGGGCAAGTATTCTCGCCTTCAGGTACTTTAGGTAATTTTTCGCTAATGCTGATCATATCAAAAGCGAAAGCACCGCCAAGAAAAATGGCAAAATGGTGATTGTCACTATTTTTTACACGGGTAAATAAACGCAAACTTTCAAAAGGGTTTATTGCCATTAAGCGAGCTTTTTCATCAAGCTCTGTAGGAATGTCGGCAAAAATAGCGGTTAAATTTTGCTTACAGGTAGATAATGTAAGTTTTGCGTAAGGCTGTAATTCAGCAGCTGCAAATTGTAAGGCAACTTGGCCATTCAGTGTTAATGCGGTAAATGTTACGGTATTACCATGGCAAACTATTTTTAAGGCGGCATCGACTAATAATAAGCTTTTTAGTAAATGTTTTTGGTCTATCTCTGCTGATTCAAGCAGTAAATTATTGTCTCTATTTTGGCAAAGTAGCTGATAAACACTTAACGGATCGCCTTGATAATTTGCGCTATCTGTTAACGTACATACACTTGCCGTAGATTTATTATATGTTGTCATTGTTTTCTTCTTTTATTGGTTATCTTTAAAAAGTGGGTCATCCTGCATAAATTGGCTGTAGCCACCAAAGAAACCATGTTCTTGTTTTGTTCATTGTATTTTCTCTTATGGGTTAGTGTTAAAAATCATTGTTCTGTGTTTTTACTTTGCTTTTTTGTTCCTATTTTTTATTTCGGACCGTAGAAAGCAAAAAACCCGCCCCTTTGACAAGCTCAGGTAGCGGGTTTTAGAAATTTTTTTGCTTTAGCTTGGTAAAATCATTTTAAGCTTTTAGCAAGATACGCGCAATTATCACAACCCACTATGTGTAGAGTTATGCCACCACCAACGAAGTTGGCTATGTGTTAATTTAAATTGCTTTGCTAGTATCATTATCTCGTTCTTATCAGTAAACTTGCACTTAGGTTTGGTAGTTTTAGTTTATGAAGTCATTCATAAAAAAACTTACTTGCAATAAGTCCCTATAGAAGACCTTATTATGGCGTTACTGTCAACAACTGATTTCCCTTTTATTATTGAAAAAAACGACGGCTTTTCACATGGTCGTATTGATTTGCATTGTCATACACATTGCTCTGACGGTAGTTTGTCGCCTGAAACCCTGATAGACAGGGCTGTTAATTATCAAATAGCTGTTTTAGCGATAACAGATCACGATACGCTTGAAGGATTTTATATAGCGCAAGATTATATATTGGAAAAAAATATTCCAATTAAGTTAATCTCGGGTATTGAAATATCAACATCTTGGCAAGGGTTTGAAATTCACATTGTTGGTTTAAATTTTGATGAAAAGAATGCTGCATTGCAGCAATTAATTATTAGTCAACAGCAAGCGCGAGAACAACGCGCAATTATTATAGGGGAAAAGCTGGCTAAAAGTGGTTTTGTTAATGCTTATGACGACGCTAAAAAATTAGCCAATAAAGGTACTATTACACGTGCACACTTTGCTAAAGTGCTATATGAACAAGGTCATGTCAGTACTATGCAAAAAGCCTTTGATAAATATTTAGGCAAAAAAGGTCGTAATACGCAAAGTGCCTATGTTAAACCCGTGTGGTGTTCAATTGAACAAGCGGTTGACGTAATACATAAAGCAGGTGGCAGTGCCGTAATGGCACACCCTATTCGTTATGATCTATCCACTAAATGGTTAAAACGATTAATCGCGCATTTTAAAGACAGTTCAGGAGATGGATTAGAGGCAGTTTTACCGCAAATGAATCCCCAACAGCGTCAAATAATGCTAAACTACTGTACAGAATATGATTTGCATGCCTCAACTGGATCTGATTTTCATCATCCAAACAAATGGTCTGATTTAGGTCGTAACTTGATTTTACCTGATGGGGCTAAACCTATCTGGGCAATGTGGAAATAATCACTTAAACGTTTACTAAATAATTGATGAGCGTTTAAAAGGAGATTTTATGAGTCAATTTTTTTATGTACACCCCGATAACCCGCAAGGTCGCTTAATGAAGCAAGCTGTGGCAATTATTAATGATGGTGGTGTTATTGTTTATCCTACTGATTCAGGTTATGCCTTAGGTTGCCATTTAGGCGATAAAAAAGCATTAGAACGGATTTGCCAAATTAGAGATATTAATAAAGAGCATAACTTCACGTTAGTTTGTCAGGATTTGTCACAATTATCTGAATACACCCGTATTGACAATACGGCATACAGGTTATTAAAAAATAATACGCCTGGTGCTTATACGTTTATTTTTAAAGGTAGCAAAGAAGTGCCCAAACGGCTTTTAAACCCCAAAAAGAAAACCATAGGTATACGAGTGCCCGATAATAATATTTGCCAAGCCTTGTTGGCTGAGTTAGCAGAGCCTATAATGTCAACTAGTTTGATCATGCCTGGCGAAACCATGACAGAGTGTGATCCAGAACAAATTCGTGACTTGTTAGAGCATCAAGTTGATTTAATCATCAATGGTGGTTATTTGGGCGAACATCCAACGACAGTGATTGATTTTTCTAATGATGATATTGAAATTATTCGTGTGGGAGAGGGCGATCCTACCCCGTTTGAGTAATCTAAAATTAACCATCATCATTAAAAACTAATACCAAATTTAGTCTAGACAAACTTTAGTCTATAAAAATAATGTATAAATGAGCCAGAAGTTAGTTTCTAGGGAACGACTACTGACGTAACAGAGAAAAAAATATGTCACAAGACAAAAAAACACCTAAGGGTAAGCAAAACTCAGCTGATGGAAAATCTACTAATAATAAATATGGTAGTCGCGGCACTGGGACTAAATCGGTTGTTAAAAAAGGACAAAGTAAAACGGGGCCTAATAAAGTAGGTAAGGGAAAGAAAGTAGAAGAAAAGCCAGTAAAAGTAAATTTTCAAAAAGCGACCGTTAAAGATTCTGAAAAGTTACAAAAAGTATTAGCGAGAGCGGGTAAAGGCTCACGTCGTGAAATGGAAACAATCATCAGCCAAGGACGTGTGAGTATTGATGGAAAAACAGCCTTCTTAGGTGATAGAATTGATGGCAGTGAACAGATTCGTATTGACGGTCATCAAGTGAAATTAACCGCGCAAGAAGAAGATATTTGTCGTGTATTAATGTACAACAAACCTGAAGGTGAAATGTGTACACGTAAAGATCCCGAAGGTAGAGCAACGGTATTTGACCGCTTACCGCCATTAGAATCAGGGCGTTGGGTTGCTGTAGGGCGTTTAGATATTAATACCTCTGGCATGTTACTTTTTACTACTGACGGTGAACTTGCTAACCGACTTATGCATCCTTCACAAAAAGTTGAACGTGAATACGCTGTTCGGGTTTTTGGTGAAATAAATGAAGCGATGTTACAAACGCTTCGCACGGGTGTTAAATTGGAAGATGGTCCTGCGCGTTTTCAAAAAATTACTTATCGTGGTGGTGAAGGCAGAAATCATTGGTTTCATGTGGTACTTTCTGAAGGTCGTAACCGTGAAGTACGCCGTTTATGGGAAAGCCAAGAAGTACAAGTTAGTCGCTTAATTCGTGTTCGATATGGTGATATGGAAATGAAGCGCCAATTGCCTTTAGGTGGTTGGGCTGAGCTTCCTTTGAAGGAAGTGAATTATTTTCGTAAGCTTGTTCAGCTTAAACCTGAAACGCAATCCAAAGTAAAAGTAGATGAAAAAGCTATGGACAATGCGAAAAGTCGTCGTATCCGTCGTTCTGTGAAAAAACATCAACAACGTCATCAGCAAGCAACACGCCGTAGAAGAAAGTAATATTATTAAGCTTAGGTCAGGTGACTTAACGAGTAAAATAGCTATAAAAGAATATGTAACTAAACAGTTAGTTAAGCTTGCTAACTAAACAGACAATAAAGGGTAGACAACATCACACCTATGCAGTATCAATTAATTGAAGATTTTGAACGTTTACAAACCCTTTGCCAGCAATATAGCAAAGCCAATTTTTTAGCTATTGATACTGAGTTTGTGCGTACACGAACCTTGTACCCTAAATTGGGTTTATTACAAGTGTTTGATGGTAAAGAACTTGCGTTGATTGACCCCATTGCTATCGATGATTTATCTCCTTTTTGGCAATTACTCACAGATGAAAATATTGTTAAAGTATTGCATGCTTGCTCTGAAGACTTAGAAGTTTTTCTAACCCATGCACATTGTAAACCCATTAATTTAATTGATAGTCAAATTATGATGTCTTTTTTAGGGCATGGATTATCTATGGGCTATGCGGCAATGGTTGAGTATTTTACTGGAATTGAATTAGATAAGTCTGAGTCTCGCACCGACTGGACTAAAAGACCGCTTTCTTTAAAGCAATTAGTTTATGCCAGTGCAGACGTTGAACATTTATATAATATATACCCTAAATTGGTTGCAGAAGTAGAAAAAGCTGGTTGGCTTAGCTTTGCTCAGCAAGAATCTCAATCGTTAATTGATAAAAAGTTTACTGCCATTGATGCAGACCAATTATACCGCCAAGTTAAATTAGCGTGGCGCTTAAATGCAAAACAACTAAATACGTTGCAGCATTTAGCAAAATGGCGTTATTTGCAGGCGAAAGAACGAGATTTACCTTTAGGCTTTGTTGTAAAAGAAAACACAATGATGGCTGTTGCCGCTAATAACCCTGAAAGCTTATCAGCTATGGGGAATTTAGATGGGGCAGAGGTGCTTGATATTCGTCATAAAGGCAAAGCTATGTTAGCCATTGTTGCGCATGCATTAAAAGATAAAGAGACTGATTACCCTAAAAAAATTGAACGTTTAGATGAATATCCCGGGTATAAGCAAATATTTAAAAAAGTAAAATCTTTTATTACTGCGATCAGTGAACAGCACCAATTAGCTATTGAAAACCTAGCATCTAAAAAACAAATTAATCATTTCTTAAGCTGGTATTTTGATTTAAATGAAACGAAAAAAATAGCGAAAGAAACGGATGTTTACCCAGATATATTAAGTACATGGCGATATGATTTATTTGGTAAATCGCTGGAATCTTTCGCGAATAATGATTTCAAATAGTTTGATTGTTTAGCAACTATTAATAAGCAGCTAAAAAGGTTTTTATTTCTTCTTTTAGCTCATTATCATTAATACCTACGCTCGCAATTTCAGCTTGTTTAGCGTATTCAATGGCTTTATCTGATTCTTCAAACTCTTGTTGTCTTTGTGCCATCGATAAATAAATAGATGCCGTGAAGGTTGCTAATCCAAGCTTGCTTGCGCTAGCTAAGGCAATGTCATAAATATCCATTGCCATATCACCGTCTTCAGTAAAATCGCCTAAAGCTTCCCATTGCAACGGATGATCTTTGGGTGAATCTTGGTTTGTAGCACACAATTTTTGTAAATCTTTACATGCGTTTGTTCTTGCCTCGTCATTACCTTCAGTAGATGCATTAGCTATTTGTTGACAAATTTCGAGAATTTCATTGTATAAAGGGGCTTTCATTGACTCACCTAAAGTTAATTTTTCTGCTATTAATTTAATGATTGATTAAAGCAGAGTAAAGTAGATTAAAAAGTAATGTAATTTATTGTGTCATTGTATCGCATAATAAGGTCAGTGCGTGATATATTAAACATTCACTTTCTCTCATAGGTCTCCATTATGCTATGCGCCATATATAAAAGTACAAAAAAAGAACAAACCTACCTTTTTGTTAAAACACGTGATGATTTTTCTTCAGTTCCTGAAACATTAATGCTGACTTTTGGCACGCCTGTGTTAGTGACACTTATTAATTTAGCTACAAAAGAAAAGTTAGGTTTTGCCGATTTAGCAAAGGTAAAAGCCAACTTAACAGAACAAGGTTATTACTTACAATTACCGCCCCCCCAAGAAGATTTACTCAAACAACATAAAGCCGAAATGGACGCTGAAAGCCAGACCAGCGAGGAATAAGTCATGAAAATTAAGTATGTTTTAGCCTTTTTTATTGTTTTGAGTATTACGCTAATTCCTTTTAAAGCATTGCAAGCAAAAGCCTTAAGTGAAGCTGGTTTTAATGACTACGTGACTGAGTTGAAAAAAGAGGCATTGGCTCAAGGTTATACACAAGCGCTTATTGACGAAAGTTTTGCTAAAGTAAAATTTCATAAAAGAGCGGTTGCCGCTGATAGAAAACAACCTGAAAAGGTTGAAACACTTGACACCTATTTACCTAAACGTGTGCCCAGTTGGAAAGTTAAAAAAGCCAGAGAGTTGTTTAAAGAGCATCACGATATATTAACTAAAATTGGTAATGATTATGCCGTTCAACCTCGGTTTATTGTGGCATTGTGGGGGTTAGAAACTAATTTTGGTAAATTTACAGGCGGTTATAATGTTATTTCTGCCCTTGCTACTTTAGCTTATGAAGGTCGTCGAGAAGTGTTTTTTAAAAAGCAATTATGGGCAGCGTTAACAATTTTAGATGAAGGCCATATTAGTATTGAAAACATGAAAGGCTCATGGGCGGGCGCAATGGGGCAAAATCAATTTATGCCAACGTCTTTTTTAGCTTATGCTGTAGATGGTGATGGCGATGGTAAGAAAGATATTTGGCAAAATCAAATTGATATTTTTGCGTCAATGGCAAATTATTTAAAAAAGGAAGGTTGGAATGATGACTTAACTTGGGGACGTCAGGTTAAGTTGCCAGAGAACTTTGATACCTCATTGGCGATACCTAAAAATACAGGAAGTCGTAAAAACTGGTTAAAAGCTTGGCAAAAAACAGAAAAAACATTATCACAATGGCAAACGTTAGGTGTTCGTCGTACTGACGGTACTAATCTTCCTAATGTAGGTATAAAGGCTGCGCTCATTTTTCCCGATGGTGAAAATGGGCGTGCTTATTTAGCGTATGACAATTATAAAAGCTTAATGCATTGGAATTTATCATACTATTTTGTTAGCTCAGTTGGTCATTTATCTGATCGAATCAAATTTCCACCTATTCATTAGACATATCAGGTATCTATGACAGCCCCGCAAACAATATTGCCATTTTGGCAAACTAAAACATTAGCACAAATGACACGGAGCGAATGGGAATCGCTATGTGATGGGTGTGCTAAATGTTGTCTCAATAAATTTATTGATGATGAAAATACGGATGACGAAAATGAGTTACAACCAACGGATCACATCAAAGAAGGCGAGCAAGTTGTTTATTCTAATATTGCTTGTTATTTATTAAATGAAAAAACCTGTCAATGTAGTCAGTACGCTAAGCGAACTAAGCTTGTGCCAGATTGCGTACAATTAACACAAGACAACCTAGCCGATGTTTTTTTTATGCCCCCAAGTTGCACGTATCGACGTTTACAAGAAGGGCGAGGTATGCCGTCTTGGCATCCTTTACTGAACAAAGGCAAAAAGTCGGCTATGCACAAAGCGGGAATGTCTGTACGCGGAAAAATAGTAAAAGATGATGATATAGCGCTTGAAGACTTTGAAGATTATATTGTTACCTGGCCGCTAAATGATCTTGATTGATCACTACTTGCACTTCATCTGTGCTAAATTTTTTATAACAACGTATTAGAAATTTCTCTATGACAGCTCAACAACAAAGCCTTTTGTTTTTACATTTATCCGTGCTGATTTTTGGGGGTACGGCGTTATTTTCAAAACTTATTGGCTTACCTGCTTTAGATATTACTGTTTATCGCACAGGTGTTGCTGCCATAGTCTTATTTATTTTGTTAACCATACAAAAGAAAAAAATAACCTTAGCTACCCGCAAAGACTATGGCATTGCCTTACTACTAGGGGCTATCGTTGGTGTTCATTGGGTAACGTATTTTGCAAGTATGCAAATGGCTGGCGTTACTATTGGTGTTATTGCCTTTTTTACTTACCCTGTTATTACTGTGTTTTTAGAGCCTTTGTTAAACCGCTCTACAGGATATAAAAAACCGCAACTTAAAGATATTGTTATTGCCTTGATTGTTTTAGTCGGTATTTTTTTATTAATTCCAGAAATACATTTGGGTAACCAAGTCACCTTAGGCATATTAACAGGTGTGTTTTCTGCTTGTTTATTTTCCTTAAGAAATGTACTCCATAAAAATTATTTTAGCCATTATTCAGGCCCACATGCCATGTTTTATCAAACTTTGATTGCTTGTTTGATGCTAGGATTATTTATTGAAGTACCTTTAGTTGAAGTGACTTCTCATGATTGGATACTCGTTTTATTAGTTGGTGTTGTATTTACTGCAGCACCACATGCGCTTTTGGCTTCGTCACTGCGTCATTTAACCGCAACAACTGCAGGGCTTATTTCATGCTTGCAACCATTGTATGCAAGTGTGTTGGCTTTTTTATTACTTAGTGAGCAGGTTGAGTTATTAACGATTATTGGTGGCACATTAGTGATTACTGCTGCGCTTTTTGAAACATGGTCAGTAAGCAAAGGTAGATAAAGATCTATTTATTTCAAAATGGGTGTTTAATATTGAATCAATTAGTGGTAAAACATTAAACAGTAAGTCTTTTTTATCAACTGTTTAAAGGTGTTTTATGATCATTGGCATACCCAAAGAGTCGCTAAAGGGTGAAAACCGTGTTGCAGGCTCACCAACCTCTATTACCGCGTTAATCAAGTTAGGTTTTACAATACAAGTACAAAAAAATGCGGGTAGCAAAGCAAGTTTTACCGACGAGGACTATAGCGACAGCGGTGCCGAAATAGTTGCTAAAAAAGCGTGTTGGCAAAGCGATATTATTTTCAAGGTCAATGCACCTACAGTTGACGAAGTGGAATTAATGAAAGAAGGTGCTACCCTGATTAGCTTTATAGCACCAGCACAAAGCCCCGAATTACTTGAGATCCTTCGTTCAAAATCAATTACTACTTTAGCCATGGAAATGGTGCCTAGAATGACGCGTTCACAATCAATGGACGCGTTGAGTTCAATGGCAAATATTGCGGGCTATCGCGCTGTTATTGAAGCCTCTCATCATTTTGGTCGATTTTTTACTGGACAAATTACCGCTGCAGGTAAGATGCCCCCTGCAAAAATTATGATTATTGGTGCTGGAGTTGCTGGCCTTGCCGCTATTGGTACTGCCAGTAGTTTAGGGGCAATTGTTCGTGCCTTTGATACGCGCCCAGAAGTAAAAGAACAGATTGAGAGTATGGGAGCTGAATTTTTAGAGCTTGATTACGAAGATCCTGAAGCGGCTGGTTCTGGTGATGGTTATGCAAAAGAGATGAGCAAGGCTTTTATCGATGCTGAAATGGCATTGTTTGCTGAACAAGCCAAAGATGTTGATATTATCATTACCACGGCAATGATTCCTGGAAAACCAGCACCAAAACTTATTACTGAAGAAATGGTTAAGTCAATGAAAGCAGGCAGTGTTATTGTTGATTTAGCTGCTGGCGGTGGTGGTAATTGTGAATGCACTGTTGCAGGTAAAGTGACTAACGCCTATGATGTACAAGTCATTGGTTATACTGATTTAGTTTCGCGTTTACCTAATCAAGCATCACAACTTTATTCAAATAACTTAGTTAATTTGGCTAAGTTACTATGCAAAGAAAAAGATGGTACTTTTACTATTGATTTTGACGATGTTGTTATACGAAATATGACCGTTGTTAATAAGGATGAAGTGACCTTTCCACCGCCACCTATTCAAGTCAGCGCTGCACCTGCTCCAAAAGCACAACCAAAAGCAGAACCTAAAACTGAAATAGTGAAAGAGCCCGAATCACCAAATAAAAAATATGCTTTTATGGCGGCTGGTATTGCTTTATTCGGTTGGGTAGCGAGTGTTGCACCCGCTGACTTTCTCACTCATTTCACTGTGTTTGTACTTGCCTGTGTTATTGGTTATTACGTGGTGTGGAACGTTAGTCATTCACTACATACGCCATTAATGAGCGTTACTAACGCGATCTCAGGTATTATTATCGTTGGTGCGCTGTTACAGATAGGCTCTGAAAATATTGTTGTACAAATTCTTGCGGCATTAGCAACTTTAGTAGCCACCATTAATATTGTGGGTGGCTTTAAAGTGACTAGTCGTATGTTAAAAATGTTTAGTAAGTAGGGGGCAGTATGGAAACGACACAAATAGCGTCAAATGGTTTTATTAGTGCAGCTTATGTAGTTGCCGCATTGCTCTTTATTTTTAGTTTAGCAGGGCTTAGTAAACAAGAAACAGCTAAACAGGGCAATTTGTATGGCATGATAGGTATGGCAATTGCTCTATTAGCAACCATTTTAAATCCAGCGGTATCAAGTCTTTGGCTTATTATTGTTGCGATGGTTATTGGTGCAGGTATAGGACTAAAACTAGCCAATAAAGTTGAAATGACACAAATGCCTGAGCTAGTTGCTATATTACATAGTTTTGTTGGTTTGGCTGCGGTATTAGTTGGTTTTAATAGCTATTTTGACGCAGGGCATGGTGTTATTATCAGTGCTGCACAACAAACTGCGATGAATATTCATTTGACTGAAATATTCTTAGGTATATTTATTGGTGCTGTAACCTTTACAGGTTCTATTGTAGCATTTGGAAAATTAAGTGGTGCTATTAGTTCAAGTGCGTTGATGTTGCCTAATCGACATAAAATGAACCTTGCTGCTGGCGTTGTTTCTTTTATTCTAATGATTATATTTGTTCAAAATGGCGGTTCAAATTTCTCACTTTTCTTAATGACCGTTATTGCGTTAGTGTTTGGTTGGCACCTTGTTGCTTCAATTGGTGGCGCTGATATGCCAGTGGTTGTTTCTATGTTGAATTCATACTCAGGTTGGGCAGCAGCGGCAGCAGGCTTTATGTTAAGTAATGATTTGTTGATAATTACGGGTGCGTTAGTTGGTTCATCAGGCGCGATATTGTCGTATATTATGTGTAAGGCGATGAATCGTTCATTTATTAGTGTTATTGCTGGTGGCTTTGGTACTGAAGTGGTAATAGATGAAGATAAAGATTACGGAGAGCACAGAGAAATAAAAGCGGATGCTGTTGCAGAGATGTTAAGTGGTGCTAAGTCAGTGATAATAGCGCCAGGCTACGGTATGGCAGTAGCACAAGCACAATATCCTGTGTATGAACTAACGCAACAATTAATCAGTAAAGGAATTCAAGTGCGTTTTGCTATTCACCCTGTTGCGGGGCGTTTACCAGGGCATATGAATGTACTCTTAGCTGAAGCAAAAGTACCTTATGATATTGTTTTAGGTATGGATGAAATAAACGAGGATTTTTCTGAAACAGATGTTGTGCTGGTTATTGGTGCTAACGATACAGTAAACCCAGCGGCTAATGATGATCCTAATAGCCCAATTGCAGGTATGCCAGTACTTGAAGTGTGGAATGCAAAAGAGGTAATTGTTTTTAAACGTTCAATGAGTACAGGTTATGCAGGCGTACAAAACCCATTATTCTTTAAAGAAAATACTCAAATGCTTTTTGGCGATGCTAAAGAAACAACCGAGCAGATCTTCAGAGCATTGTAATAACACATAAGTTCATAACATTAACCACCGAATTACCTATATATTTCTTCGGTGGTTAACAATGTTTTGCCTTAAAAAACAATTATTCATCAAAAAAATACTCAACATTTAATAACATCGATTCGTGCAATTGCTCTTTTGCTTTACTTTAACTAAAATCAACGCTTAAATCATTAAACAAGAATATTAAGGTAAACTAGGTTAGGGTAAGCTTAGTTAATTTATGCTAAGTTAAGAAAACAATATTTATTACCAATATCGATTGATTTATCGTTTTATTTCTTTTATAAAATTTATTAGGCATTGTTTAATGTCTATTCTTCCAATTAGGAGAGCGCTTTATGACAAGTAAAATCTCAATTCCCAGTTCAGGTGATAAAATTACCGTATCCAATGGTAAATTATCAGTACCCAATAACCCTATTATTCCTTTTATAGAAGGAGATGGTATTGGTATTGATGTAACGCCACCTATGATTAAAGTCGTTGATGCTGCTGTCAAAAAAGCTTACGGTGATGCGAAGAAAATTTCGTGGATGGAAGTCTATGCGGGTGAAAAAGCAACGCAGGTTTATGATTCTGAAACATGGTTGCCTGATGAAACATTGGAAATGTTCAAAGAATACAAAGTTGGCATCAAAGGCCCGTTAACTACCCCTGTTGGTGGTGGTATGCGTTCATTAAATGTTGCTTTACGTCAAATTTTAGATTTATACGTTTGTCAGCGTCCTGTACAGTGGTTTACTGGTGTGCCAAGCCCAGTGAAAAAACCATACGAAGTTGACATGGTTATTTTCCGTGAAAACACCGAGGATATTTATGCGGGCATTGAATACCAAGCAGGCAGTGAAAGTGCCAAAAAAGTCATTTCTTTCTTAACAGAAGATATGGGGGTAACCAAAATACGTTTTACTGAAAATTGTGGTATTGGTATCAAACCTGTTTCAAAAGAAGGTACTCAACGCTTAGTTCGTCAAGCGATCCAATACGCTATAGATCATAATAGAGATTCAGTTACCTTAGTGCACAAAGGTAATATTATGAAATTTACCGAAGGCGCATTTAAAGATTGGGGTTATCAATTAGCGTGCGAAGAATTTGGTGCAGAATTGATTGATGGTGGCCCTTGGTGTCGCATTAAACACCCTAAAACAGGTAAAGAGATTATTATTAAAGATGTTATTGCTGATGCCATGTTACAACAAGTGTTATTACGCCCAGCAGAGTACAGTGTTATTGCCACACTGAACTTAAACGGTGATTACTTGTCTGATGCTTTAGCCGCGCAAGTGGGTGGTATTGGTATTGCGCCAGGCGCTAACTTAAATGATGAAGTGGCTATTTTTGAAGCAACACATGGTACTGCACCAAAATATGCGGGTAAAAATAAAGTGAACCCAGGTTCCGTAATTTTATCAGCAGAAATGATGTTAAGACACATGGGATGGGTTGAAGCGGCAGATTTACTACTTAAAGGTATGTCTGGGGCTATTGGCGCAAAAACCGTAACTTATGATTTTGAACGCTTAATGGATGATGCCACGCTAGTGACTTGTTCACAGTTTGGTGATTGTATTATTGATCATATGTAATTTAATGATATAGAAAACAAAAACCAGTATTGTCAATTATGATAATACTGGTTTTTTTATGCTTATAATTTTTGTTTATAAATATGGAGTTAAAAGGTAAAACGCTCTTTAACCCATTGTACTAAAAGGCCTAAGCTTTCATACCAAGCAACCGTAGTTTGTTGTAGTTTTTTGCTATTAGGCACGTAGTAGCCCCAACCTTTAGGGCTATTAATGTTTTTTACCCAATAACCTGTTGGTGCAGCAATAGGGGTTACCCCTTCGTTTTGAAAATATTTCATTGCTCTTGGCATATGGTTAGCATTAGTAATTAAAACTACATTGGTGCCTTGCACTCTCGGACTAATTAATTGCGCCTCTTCTTCTGTATCTTTAGGGAAATTCTCGGTAATTATGTTTTGCTCGGGCACACCCAAGAGCATTAATGCTTGTTTCATTTTTTGCGCATTAGATACTGTATCTGTACTGTGATGGCCTGAAGTAATTATTTTTGCTTCTGGATGTAATGTGTATATTCGTAACGCTTCTATTAGTCGTTGAGTAGAAGCAGGGTGTAATTGGCTGGTAACAGGTAAGGCTGCGTTTGTTGTATGCCAACCACCTAGTATTATGATGTAATCAACAGGACTGCTTGACCGGCTAAAGGTTTCATAGTTATTTTCAAGTTGAACAATAAAGTGATCTGAAACCACAGGCATTGATGATACAAGCAACAATAATAGGGCTGAAAGCAAACACTTAAAACTTCTACGAGGACGCTTTTTAAAAAAATAAAGTGACACTACGAGTAAAATTAACACCATATTAATTGGCATTACACAGACAGTTATTATTTTTTTAAGTAAGAATAAATCCATTAAATTCAATCATCAGTGATAAAAAGTGATGTTACTATATCAATTCACTCAAGCAAAAGATAATCTGATTTATATGATTGAAAACGTGATTGAAATTCTGCTTACAAAGTAACATTTTTTCTGAGAAATATTGACTTTCTTTTGTCAATTTGATGGGAGGTAATTACCTTAAATAACAATGAACTTCTCATAGAGAACACTGAGCTATTACGTTGTTAAACGAGCAACAGCAAGGATAAAAAATAAAATGACTTAGACGTCTAAAAGTCTATTGCAATTGTTTTTTATTTAAGGTTTAATAATGCCGTTGCTTAAATACTATTGTTGTAGTTATTTATGTAACACCAGAAGAGGTGCGATAACTAGGTAGACAACGTTATACCGTAAGGTATTAGGAACCACATTCCAATATGCGCTGTTGAGGGAGATTATCGCCGAGAGCATTAACACTGTGGCTGTTACTGTTCGGTCACTAAGGCTGAATCCTTAGGGCTGTCACCTGATTTAATGGTCTGAAAAGACTAAGGTGGAGAGCTTCTGGCTGAAAAAGTTACTTATAAGTATGCTTATCTGTTAATACATTAGCCTACCAAACTGTTCAGTCATGCTCTTCCTGTTTTAATTCGTGAATGATTAACAATGTTACTATTGATAAGTAATTTAAATCATAGCACTTAGGAAGATTACCCATGTTTCACCAAGCATCAACAATAGAAAGTTTATCCTTAATTGTCGCTAAATTTGGCGGTACAAGTGTGGCTGATTATCAAGCCATGTTACGCTGCGCTCAAATTATTAAAAATGATAACAACAACCGATTAGTTGTTGTGTCTGCTAGTGCTGGCGTCACTAATTACTTAGTACGTTTAGGACAAGAAAATCTGTCTATTGAAGAACAAACTGATATCATTGAAAAAATACACGCGATTCAATTAAACATTACTCAACATTTACAGCAAGGTGTTGCGCAAATCTTAAATACTGAAATTGCCAATTTGCTTGATGAATTAGCAACTCACGCATTAAAACAATCGCAACATCATAGTATAAAACAAGCAGATGCTATTCTTGCTTTTGGTGAACAATTAAGTTCGCGAATATTTGCGCAAGTTCTACAATCTGTAGGCGTAAATGGTGCTTATTTTAATGTACAGCAAGTAATGAAAACGAATAGCTTATACGGTAAAGCTGTTGTTGATATTGAACAATTAAACGTAGCATGTCGTGATCTTTTATTGCCTAAACTGGCAAATCAGGTACTCGTTACGCAAGGGTTTATTGGGCAAGATGGATTAGGTGAAACAACAACATTAGGACGTGGTGGCTCAGATTACAGTGCGGCACTACTTGCTGAAGCGTTGAAGGCGGCTAATTTATCTATATGGACGGATGTTGTCGGTATTTTTACTACCGACCCTCGCATTACTGACCAAGCACGCGCCATTAAAGAGATCAGTTTTGGTGAAGCGGCTGAAATGGCAACATTCGGTGCTAAAATATTGCATCCAGCCACGTTAATTCCTGCAATGCGTCAGAATATTCCAGTGTTTGTTGGCTCAAGTAAAGAGCCTGAAAAAGGCGGTACTCAAATAAGACAAAAAGTAGCATCTAACCCGACTTATCGCTCTATTGCTTTAAGACGCGAGCAAACTTTAGTTACGGTAAAAAGCCCTGCAATGTTACATGCTAGTGGCTTTTTGGCGCAGGTTTTTAGTATTTTAGCTAAACATGAACTCAGTGTTGATTTGATCACCACCAGTGAAATTAGTATTGCACTAACTTTTGATAATCCAAGTGGCTCTAGTCAGTCTTTGCTAACGACAGCGGTAGTGAAAGAATTAGAGCAATTATGTGAAGTAACGGTAGAGCATGGTTTGTCTTTGGTTGCGGTTATAGGTAATGGTTTAGACTGCGCTAAAGGTATTGGCCAAGCTATCTTTCAAACAATTAATGACACAAATATTCGTTTAATTTGTCATGGCGCTAGTGCCAATAATTTATGCTTTTTGGTGAACGAGCAAGACGCTAACAATGTAGTTGAAAAACTTCATAGCGAGCTTTTTGTGTAAGTAGTTTAATTATTTATACTCGGTGGTTAAATAGCTTTTAGTTAAGGCATTATTCGCCACCGAGGCCGAGTTATTTCATGCTCATGGTGGTTAATAACTTATCTAGTTGGCTATTCATTGCTTGTAATTCATTAATAGACAGCCCCGTCACTGAAAACATTTGTGCAGGAATGCCATATGCCTGCGCTTTTAACTGACAGCCACTATCTGTTAATTTTACTTCTACGCTACGTTCATCAACACTATTACGAAAGCGGCTAAGTAAGGCTTGTTTCTCCAGCCGCTTTAATAATGGAGAAAGCGTCCCTGAGTCTAAATCCAGTTTTTCACCTAACTGTTTAACTGAAATAGTATCGGTTGTGTTATTGTTTTCCCACAAAACAAGCATCACCAAATATTGAGAATAGGTAAGCCCCAACTTTTTTAGTACAGGGCTATAATGGCGATTCATTAATTTTGATAAACTATAAAGCCGAAAACACAACTGATTTTCTAGCTTTAAACTGTCATCATTTTTCATAAACTAATACCTGTAAATTAATATGCTTAGGTAGACAATTCAGAATCTACTGTTAAATTTACAATACCCTATGTAGGTTAAAATTTATTCTGACATAGAGTAAGTTGCAATACCTTATGTAGGTTAAAATTTATTCTGACATGAGGTAAGTTGCAATACGCTATGTAGGTTAGAATTTATTCTGACATGAGGTAAGTTGCAATACCCTATGTAGGTTAGAATTTATTCTGACATAGAGTAAGTTGCAATACCTTATGTAGGTTAGAATTTATTCTGACATGAGGCAATAAATTACCCCCTACATAGGGTGTTACATTTTTCTGAGCGAAGTGCATAGCCAAGTAAATTTATAACTAAGCACTTACAGTAAGTTTTTAATATCAGACTCTATCGCTTCAGGTTTTGTTGTTGGGGCATAACGTTTAACAACTTCACCTTCTTTATTTACTAAAAACTTAGTGAAATTCCATTTTATGCGTTTAGAGCCCATGATTCCAGGGGCTTTAGACTTTAAAAAAGTAAACAACGGATGAGTGTTTTCACCGTTTACTTCAATTTTGCTGAATAAAGGAAACTTAATATTAAAACGTAAATCACAAAACTGTTTAATTTCTGCATCGTTTCCTTTTTCTTGTTGCTTAAACTGGTTACAAGGGAAGGCAAGCACTTCAAAACCTTCAGGTTGATACTTTTGATAAAGATCTTGTAATCCCTCGTACTGCGGAGTAAAACCACAATCACTGGCTGTATTAACAATAAGCATTACTTTGTTTTTAAATTGTTTTAAACCAATAGGTTGCCCAGAAGTATCGTTAGCTGAAAATTGATAGATATCGTTAGACATTGTAATTCCTTTATTTTGTTTAGTTGTGTGTTAGCAACGTATTGTTTGTTTTTAAGTTGTGCGCAACTTAATTTTTATTATAGTAACTTTAATTTTAGTTGCGCACAATTAAATTGTGTATGTTTTTGTTCGTGTGCGTTTATTATTTTTGTTTTAACCGCAAAAAAGGTAAACTTGCCCCATATAAAATTATTACTCTAATTAATCCTTAAACCACCGGTGGACATCGAAAATGAACCCAATAATTGCAATGTTAAAAGAACATAATATTAGTGATGAAAAAATTAATGAGCTTTTTCAAACGTTAACAGACAACCCCTTAATGGCAATGGGTGTTATTCAGCAACTAGGTATTCCGCCTGAAAAGCTACAAGCCATGATGGGTTTAGTGATGACACAACCTGATTTAATCAAAGAAGCAGTTGACGAACTTGGCTTAGATTTTTCAAAAGTTGAAGCGGCAAAATCTAAATTAAAAGAAGGTTTATAGCTAATAATGAATAATCCCCACGTTTTTACAGAAGCAGATTTACTTAACCAATTAAAACAACAAGAAAACAATGTTGAATTTGAACAAGTGATGCAAGTTATCGCTGACAATTACCAATATCAACCAACAACATTTACTAATGGTTCGCTTGGTAATGAAGCTGGCAGTAATGAAGGCTCGTGTAAAATATTTTATTTTGCACAATTAAATAAATTAAATCAGCAACAAACTTTAGCTTGTTTTGGCCGTTTTTACCGTGAAGATGTTCTAAAAAAACCTACGGGTAATGATCACGGTAATATTAGAAATTTTATGAAAACAGGCTGGCAAGGCATAGAATTCACTCAAGCAGCTTTAATACCGAATACAGTATAACTCGGTGCTAACTAAGGTAGATGAGTTAAGTTAGCGTGAATTATTAATTCAGCTCTAAATTAAGGTAAGGATTTAACAATGAAAGTAGCATTTATTGGCTTAGGCGTGATGGGATATCCCATGGCTGGCCATCTTCAAAAAGCAGGATATGATGTTTGTGTGTATAACCGAAGCGTAGAAAAAGCACAAAAATGGCAAAAAGAATACTCAGGTAGCTTTGCTACAACACCTGCTAAAGCAGCAAAAGACTGTGATATTGTATTTTGTTGTGTTGGTAACGACGATGATGTTCGTCAAGTTGTCTTGGGTGAAGAGGGTATATTAGTAGGTATGCCAAAAGAGAGTATTTTGGTTGATCACACCACAGCTTCAGCTGAACTGGCTCGAGAATTGGCAAAAGCAGCGCAAGCGAATAATCAATACTTTTTAGATGCGCCTGTTTCAGGCGGCCAAGCAGGAGCAGAAAATGGTGTTTTAACTGTAATGGTTGGTGGTGATGAAGCTGTGTTTGCAAAAGCGGAACCTGTGATGGCAGCTTTTGCTCGTTTTAGTCAATTAATGGGGCCCGTTGGCTCTGGACAGTTAGCTAAAATGGTCAACCAAATCTGTTTTGTTAATACAGTACAAGGATTAGCAGAAGGGCTAAATTTTGCTCAAAAAGCAGGTTTAGATACGGATAAGTTACTAGATACCATTGGAAAAGGTGCTGCTGGATCTTGGCAAATGGATAACCGAGGTAAAACCATGTGTGCCCGTGAGTTTGATTTTGGTTTTGCTGTTGATTGGGTAAGAAAAGATTTAGCAATGGCTTTTGATGAAGCAGAAAAACTAGGTGCTGATTTAACGATAACTAAGCAATTAGATGGATATTACAAAGAAATTCAAGATAATGGCGGTAATCGTTGGGATACTTCTAGCTTGATATCACGTTTTAAAAAATAACGATTAGAAAGTAGAGCAAGAAATGGGGTTAAACATATAGCTATTTATAATTAACCCCTAGAGCATAGAAATGCAGTGCTCTAGGGGTTAAAATAGTTTTAGGTTATAAGTTAAACACCAATGGTACAGACGTTAACATCAATAAAACAATCATAGCGATTGCGGCAATATTCAACCAAAAACCTGCTCTAGCCATATCGGCAATACGTAACTCTCCTGAACTAAATACAATAGCATTTGGCGGTGTCGCAACTGGCATCATAAAAGCACAACTGGCTGCTAGTGCAGCAGGAATTACCAGCATCAAAGGGCCATCAGTTAACGTTACTGCGATAGGACCTAATAAAGGTAGAAAGCTTGCAGCTGTTGCTGTGTTACTGGTTACTTCCGTTAAAAACAGAATTGTAATTGTTACCACTAAAACAGCACCAATAACTGGAATATTTGATGTTGCTTCAAGTTGTGTCGCAATATAACCTGCAAGCCCTGACTTTTTAATTAAACCAGCCAGCGCTAAGCCACCACCAAACAGTAAAAGAACACCCCAAGGTAACTTTTTAGTGTCGTCCCATGATAAAATACGAACATCTTTTTTGTTATCAACAGGTACAACAAATAGTAACAAACCAACAAACATGGCAATACCCGTATCAGAGATAGCAAGCCCTGTAAATTTGGCTATTAATGGTCTGAATATCCAGCTTATGGCCGCAAAAGCGAAGAAAAATAGCACAAGCTTTTCGCCTTTGCTCATTTTTCCTAATTCTTTCAGTTTTTCTTCAAACATTTTATGGGTATCAACTTGCTCTCCTTCGTTCACCTTAAAGCAAACTCGAGTAAGAATGAACCAGCAAAGCACTAACAGCACTGTTGTTAATGGCACGCCGACAAGCATCCATTGAGCAAAACCAATTTCTATATTGTAGGTGTCAGCTAAATAAGCGGCCATAAGGGCGTTAGGAGGCGTACCAATTAATGTTGCTAAACCACCAATGCTTGCTGAGAAAGCAATGGCCAATAACATTGCTTTTGAAAAGCTTTCTTGGTCATCTTTATGTTGTGTGTCACCATTTTTTTTAACCATATCAATAATAGATAACGCGATAGGCAACATCATTACCGCGGTTGCTGTATTTGACATCCACATTGATAAAAATGCCGTAACAAGCATTAAACCACCAATTTGCTGGCTTGGTTTTGTGCTAACCATAGACATCGCTTTTAATGCAATGCGTTTATGTAAATTCCACCGTTCCATTGCGATTGAAATAAAGAACCCACCAAGAAATAAAAATATTAACGGGTGTGCATATGACGGTGTTGTCGCCTTGATAGGGGCTATACCGACGATAGGTGCAATTATTAAGGGTAAAAATGCAGTAACAGCAACAGGCGTTGCTTCAGATATCCACCAGACCGCCATCCATAAAGCTAAGCCCAGCGTATGCCAAGCTTCAGAAGACATTCCATCAAATAGGGGCGGCGTAAATAATGTGAACAGCATGAATGCAGGGCCGAGTAATAGCATTCGCACAGGGGTTGCTTTGTGTTGAATATTAGACATTGTTTTTTCCCACTACGTAGTGTTTATAATAGTTTTAATTAATGTAGTGCAAAGATATTGCCATATTTATATCCACTTGTTAAATAAGAATATTAATTTATAACTGTATCTATTCATCCTAAAAAAAGTATCTAAATCCACCCAAAAAAACTTGCAGGTGTGTGGGAAACCGCCACCAGTAGTGGTTTTGTCAACTAACGTTGAATAAACTCATTTAATAGTGAAAAGTCTCCTAGCATTGTGTTAAATGAGTCATTCAATAAACTGATGACTGAACTTAGTTAACCGCGCCACGTTTTAGTGGGGGCGAAAGACTAGTGGTATTAATCTGCTGTAATGCTTAAGGCCTCACGAGAAAGTTTATTTATCATTTTTAGTGTTTTCTCAAATACCCAGCGAATGAAATCTGCGGTAAGCTCTTTTAGTTTGTAATAACCATAACCAGCAAACTTTAGCATACAAGCTAACAACCCATTTAGCTGGCTAGAAATATCTACCGCATGCAAAGAATTATTCGCTAAAAGCATCGCGATTTTATCGTATAAATTAAGGCCATTCGCCACACCTGATTGTATTGAGTTAAGCAATGCTAAGTTAGCCTCGCGTAATATAGTAATTAACGCTTCACTTAAACGGTTCATCCAATAAACTGATGACTGAACTTGCTGTGCATTCTGTACGCTTAAGGTAACTCTTCTAAAAGAATTAAATGAAATTTCTTTGGTAATACTATTCCACGACTGTGATTTGCAGTTTTTAGTGTAATATTTCATCAAATGATGCCACGGCCTTAAGAGTTTGTGATTATCTAATCGGTATTCATGTGCATTATAAGGAGCATGAATAAAAGGCCAAACGGGCACCATAGGCACCACATCACCACCATTAACACAACGGAAAATGTTTTTTGGCTCTAATGCATTGGTAGTTTTTAAAGCAAAATTACTTAAACCCACTTTAGGAGCACCAAAAGTATAAAGTTTAACGTTGCAGTTAAAACGCTTTTTAGCCCAGTCTGCTATTAATGAGGCTATAGCACCACCTAAACTGTGACCAACGCAGTGAACGGTGCCACTTGGTTTAACTGCATTTAAATATGGTGCTAATTCCGTTTTTAAGGTTATAAACAAGCGATTAAAACCACTATGCACACTTGCACCAAATTCGGTTAAGCTAATGTTAGCCCTAAAATCGGTAGAAGTGTCGTAAATAGAATTAGTACCACGAACCGCTAATACTAAATCATTTTTATAAGGGTTTGATTTACCTATAGGTGAGCAGCCTTGCCCGATTAAAATAAAACCTGTCTGTATCCCCTTAGCGTGAGCAATTGAGCCACCAGAGATGCCTTTGATTGGTCCTTTGGTTAAATTAAAAGAGAAGTGATTTTTATTACTGGTGAAGCTTTTAAATCATATCGCCCACGACGGTCAATTTGTTTAATACTATAAGCAATTGCGGCTAGTTCACTGCAAATACTTGGAGGTAATGTTGCCATACTAAATCCTTTTATTCTTGTTCATCCCAACGACATATACTTCCAATGTAATACTCTTCGGAAGACTTATTAGGGTTTACTAGGTGATGATCTTTTTCTTTTGTAGTTAAATCCGCATTTAATTTTAGAAGGTGCTTTTTAAATTCGACAGGAGTTTTTAATCCATGTTGATAACCGTACCATAAATTGTATATTTCACCGTGATACTCCAAATCAATAATTATCCTAATAACCGTTTGATAAAACAAACTGCCTGGTAATTTAGATTTAAGCGATTTAGCTACAAATGAAAAATTACCATCATCATCAGTGTATACAAAATCGTACTCATCCTCTTCTAAAGTTAAACTACGTTCTATTTTTTGATTGGCGAGTGGCTTACCTTCTAAGGTAATTCGTCCTTTAACTTCTGGGCATAAATGCACAGTAAAATTGATAGGTAAATTAAACAGGGGAATACTCCTTTAAATTTGATATTTTGTCCTTAAAATACGAGCTGTCAGCGTGTGATTGCTATGTGCAAACACACTTGACCAGCTTAAGCGCCACTATAATAACTTACCTAGTAAAAAGTAAAAAGTAAAAAGTAAAAAGTAAAAAGTAAAAAGTAAAAAGTAAAAAGTAAAAAGTAAAAAGTAACCATTATAATTTTAATCATTCAGGGTCAGGTGTGTTATTTGTTATTTCATTGATTATTAAATAGCTAACGATCGAACCATTACCCTTGAACAAATTCATATAAAGCTTTTAACACCGACATTTTGGCTTTATCTGTTTCATGCTCATGAGCCAAATTTTCAACCGTCATCATAAACTCATCAATAGATAAAATACCTTTACCACCATATTGCAGTTTACTATGACAATATTGCTGCCACTTTTGTTGTTCGTCAGTGGATAAAGTATGTGGATAGTTTCGCGCACGGTAACGAAATAACAAAACAGATAAACGCTTATCTTGAAATTGAAACGGATGATTAGCGAGTTGCTCAGGCGTTAAACCCCGCAAAATATCCATTTGGGCCTTATCAGAATGGCTGAAAAAACTGCCACCATATAAAGCTTGCTCAGCATCCACTTCTTCATTGTCAAAATCTGAAGTCGCAAACACATCGCTGAGTTTATCTCTAAGTTCAGCATGTTGTTTTAACGTACTTAGATTTTCTAAACAATAGTCTCTGGGAATTGTTAAACGTTGAGCATTTTCTGGTAATAAGGTTTTTGCAGGCGCCACAACAGGGCATTTATTAAGGTGAATTAACTTAACAGGAATAGGTTTTTCATCAGGTGCTAAATCATCACGACGTGTATACAAACGCGTTTTTATTTCTTCACTGGTTAGTGAAAGTAATGGTTCTATATCTTGCGCTAAATCGACACAAATTACCGCGTTTTTATTCACAGGATGATAACTAACTGGCGCAAACCAGCTAGTGCAACCATGTATAGAAGACACTTTAGAAGTAGTATGCACCACGGGTGTCATCTCAGCTACATTAATTAACTCAGCAACTTGTTTTTTATTTTTTAAATTAAAAATAAAATCATAAAGCTTTGGCTGTTTCTCTTTAATTAATTTAGCCATGGCAATCGTTGCATACACATCACTCATGGCATCATGGGCTGATTCATGACTAATACCGTTGGCTTTGGTTAATAACTCAAGTCGAAAGCTTACCACCTCTTCACCGTTACGATCAACGGTTGGCCAGTTAATTCCATCGGGACGTAATGCATAACAGGCTCGAACCATATCAACAATGTCCCAACGACTATTACCATTTTGCCATTCACGGGCATAGGGATCATAAAAGTTGCGATAAAACAAATAACGAGACACTTCATCATCAAAACGAATATTGTTATAACCCGCCACACAGGTATTAGGTACACTGAATAAATCATGAATACGTTTGGCAAATTCAACTTCAGTTAATCCCTCTTGTCGCGCTTTTTGTGGCGTAATGCCCGTTACTAAACACGCCTCAGGATGAGGTAAATAATCAACTGGCGGTTGGCAATAAAACATTTGTGGCTCGCCGATAATGTTTAAATCAAGATCGGTACGAATACCGGCAAATTGAGAAGGTTTGTCAAATTTAGGTGCAATTCCCCAGGTTTCATAGTCGTGCCATAGAATAGATGGCTGTTCGTTATTGTTCATTAATCAGTTGTACCTATTTGTAAATTGCTATTTAGCTCACGCGATCTTCTTTATCATGATGTGCATTATAATAAAAATCATGTATTTATTGACCAATAATATTGCATACGACAATACAATAGTTATATTTGATTATCGCTTTAGATGGCGTGGTAAGCAACCTTGAATAATAAGTAGTGTTCATGTGGTCTAAAACTATCCAAATCTTTTCAAAATACCAACGTAGAAATACTACTCAGTCGTTAAACATATATCCTACATGATAATTAGCACTGTAACGTTTGCATTGTTTTAATAGTTGACAAAAATCGTTTAGCTCTCGGTCTGTGCTCGATTCGGGAATATAAAGATGATAACCAATCCCTCGTTGTAAAGTGTGACAGTGATGTAAAAAAGCGGCTATTGGCCCTTTTATTACGTTGCCTGAACTTAATACAAAAGGATCAAAATTAAGCTGGATGTCTTCCAGTGTTAGTAACTGATGCTTAAATGCAAAGCTTAACAAAGGGCGCTGTTCATGGATCAGTCTATTAGCTAAACGGGGAGAAATTTGATCAGCTAACTCTTCTATATTCTTCAGCCGAATACCTATGTAGGGTAAATCGATTGTAGATAAACCTACGACTTCTCTAATGGTATTTATATTGTGTATCTGCTGCCAAGTTAATTTCCATTTACCTTGACGGTGATTATATTGTAAATGTTGTGGTGATATCTCAAAACTAACGTTAGGTTCAGATCGCTTTAATATACCTGTAAACAAAACCACTAAGGCGAGTAGGTAGATAAAAATCAATATTAAATGATGGCTGCGCCAATAATATTGACTGATCATCAAGGCAGAAAAGAAAATTACCACAGCCAACAACATTAAAAAAACCGCATGGTGATTGGCTTTTGCTTTAATATTAATGATAGGTACTGATGGCATGTTAAGAATTTATCTCACTATTATTACAGAAGTTATCTATCAAACCCTTGTTGAGCTGAAATAGAGTTAATTAACTTGGTAGTGATTATCGCTTTAGATGATAAGGTAAGCAATAAGGAACTCAAATAGGTCATTGGCCAAAGATAAAAATAAAGTAGTATTGCATGCTATTGAAAATTTTTTGGGCGTGCTTTTGATGGGGTATAGCTATTCATAATAAGCATGTTTGGATTGATGAACAGTGTTCGGCCTATCAATATTAACTATTGTCGTCGTTAGTTAAGAAAAAAATGGTGGCTTCATTTCTATTATGAACACGGATTTTGGCAAATAAATTTTTTAAGTGAAACTTCACAGTATTGTCAGATATCCCAAGGCTAGCACTTATCTGTTTGTTGCTCTGTCCCTGGACAAGTAAGGGAATAAGTTGCTGCTCTCGGTGAGACAAGCCAAATTTAGCTAAGTCAGATTTATTATTTTTTTTGAAGCCTTTTATCACATCAGAGATAAAATCTAATTCAATTTTTTTCAGCAAGTCTGCGCTATGTTTTTTAAATTTTATTAGTAAATACTCAATGCTTGCAGGTACTTCATAAAAAATCTGTTTTATTTTATATTTTGCACAATCTTGGCAAACATCTTGGAGTATTTTAAACGCTTTGTGGTTGTTTTCTGTTGATGAATGCGCGAGAGCCTGAATTATTTTAGCTTTGGAAGTGTAGATAATTTGTTTGCTATCCATACAAATTTTCAATAGTTTTTCTGTATGAAAAAGAGCTTTGCTTGATGCATTTTTTTGTAAAAAGAATATTGCCTGAATGATATGGTATTCTTCTTTAGCGTTCCACAAACAGAGCTCTTCTGACCAGTATTTTTCTCTGATGATTTGATTATTTAATTCTTCAAATAAAGTGCTGTCATTGAAGTGTAAGGAAACCTTCTGAGCAAGTACATCTAATAACATTTCCAGTCGCCATAGCTTTCGTTTTATGACTATTTTTTTACCGCGAGAAAGATAGTCATCACAAGCTGGCTTATCACTATCAGCCAATGCTAAATTAATCGCCAGCTTGAAAGTCACCGCGTAAATATCGTACCAACAATCTCGTAACTCTAACGCGATTATACCTTGTTCTAGTAATTTCTTTGCTTTATCAAGTTGGCCCGCCTGATAATAAATTTCAGCAGTTAAACACATTGCCATTGACTGCAATCCATTATCCATGCCTAAATGTTCTTCAGCCAGTTGACTAGCATTGTTGAATAAAACCAAAGCGCTTTCTAAATGACCTCGATATGCCAAACTTTGTCCGTGATGTAAAGTAATGTAATTGACGCCAACCCAGCAATTGGCTAATTGCATTTCTCTACTACAGTTAATTGCTGTTTGTTCAGCTAGATCAAACTGAGCATTTTGATTATATATCAGTGCCTCAAGCGCAAGTAAAATACCTCTGGCTAGATGATCATTTGATTCAATAAACTCTACAGCATTATCAATTCTCTGTAATTCGTTGGTTTTAATCATTTGATCAAGATAAGTTTGGACTAGAAGTTTGATTATTAAAAAATCTCGTTGACTAGCATCAGATCCTTTTCCTGAATGAATCAGATCTTGATGAATAAGTTCAGCTATTTGAAATTGCTCTTCGGCTGAAACAACTTGTCCTAGTTTAAGATAAAAATAACTTTGGAGTAAACCAAGGGTTGGTGACTGAGTAATATCTTTTTTACTGAAATGGCTGAGTAAGGATTCAACATAACCTATCCCCTTGGTCATGATCATTTCCCATCCACCAGCTTTGGTAATTAACTGTGTGGCCAATTTAATATTTTTTGCCCTAACACATTGGCTAATTGCTTCACTTAAATGATTTTTATTGGCAAACCAAAGTGCTGCTTTACTGCGCAGTTCATTACATTGACTAGCACCAACCCTCATTGCAAAGATTTGTTGCAGGAAGTCTGAAAATAAATGGTGGTAACGAAACGAGGTATTATCTTCATCCAAAGAAACAATTAAAGATTGATGTTCATTAATGGCAGCTACAATCTTGGCGCCATTGTGTATTTCGCAAACATAATTAGCGAGTTCAATGTCAAAGCGATCTAGAAAAGAGGTCTTTAGTAAAAAGTTTTGTGTTGGTAGATCAAATTTTTCAAACACTTGCTCTTTCATGTAACTGGTAAGCGTATCAATATTATTCGTTAGTACGCGAGTAGGATCTGTATTGGGATTTTGTTGATACCATAAACGCAGCAATTGCAACGCCACGGGCCAACCTTCTGTTTGTCGATATAGCAACTCTAATTGACTTTCATTAACGAACTCGCTTAACAAGCTGTTGGTTTCAGTTAAGGAAAATTTTAGTTCTTCAGCACTGAGGTTAAATAACAATCCCTGCGCATAAAGTGGGGCTAGTTCTAATGATGGTTGTACTCTGCTGCTAATAATTAAGTGTAATTGTTTGGGGCAATAAAGGAGCAGTTGATTGATAAAAGTCAGAATTATTGGCTCTGAAATAAAATGAAAATCATCAAATAACAAGTAGATTTGATGATTGCTTTTTTGAATAATATTCAAAATATCTTGGCTAAAACTAATCAAATCAACCTTAGCTGAACTATTGTTGGCTCGAGTGATCAGGCTTTTATCGGCAACATTGATGTAAACAAGAGCGTGACAAAGTAAGCTAAAAAACTGATTAGCTTCATTGTCTGACGCATCCAAAGCAATCCAAACCGCTTTAATTTTTTCTATTTGATTAAGTTGTTTTAAATATTGTGATATTAAGGTTGATTTGCCAAATCCTGCGGGACTGATGATAGTTGCTAGAGCCACATGTTGATTAGACATTAATTTTTTTAATAAATGTTCGCGATCAGCTAATTTTACACGTTGCTCTGGTATGCGAAATTTTTGTTCTAAAATAGATAATGGCTGCAAACTTATCCCCTTGTATATTTGGTATTGTATTTGCCTATTAATCATACCCTTAAAGTATAGCTTTTATTACTTTTTAAAACCTACCCGTTCGGGTAGGGGCTGCTTTTTTTATCGCAGGCCTACTCTTTGTGCCAATTGAAACACCTATATTTTTATCACTAATATAACCATGAACAAACCAAATTACCGTTGTTGTTTATGTCAATCAATGAGGTTTTACTTGGAAATTCGATGATAACTACTGGGGAATAACATGTCTATAAAACAGATAAAAACAAAAATATCAATGTGTTCACTGGCTGTAGCCAGCACATTAGTAATGCCGACGGTACAAGCTGCCAAAAATGAGATAGAACAAGTGAAGGAGATTGAAGTTATCCAAGTAACTTCAAGATTAAGAAAAGAAAGTATTCAAAATGTACCTATCGCAATAACCGCTTTCTCTGAACAAGAAATAGAAGATTTAGGGATTGAACGCGCTGGTGATTTTATTGCCATGACACCGAATATGACCATGGTAGAAGCACAAAACGCAGGTACCAGCTTTATCACTATTCGTGGTTTGTCGCAGGTAAGAAATGGCGAATCTCCAGTTGCAGTTTCTGTTGATGGTGTTTTACAAATTAGCCCAAACCAGTTTAATCAGGATTTGTTTGATATTGCCCAAATAGAGGTTTTGAAAGGGCCTCAGGGGGCACTTTATGGCCGTAACGCGATTGGAGGTGCAATTAATATTACCACTAAAATGCCAACCGAAGAAACTTCAGGTTATATAGAAACCGACATAGGTAACGGCGGTTTAAAATCACTAACGGGGGCCGTTAGTGGTGCACTATCAGAAAATTTTCTTTACAGAGTGACTGCGTCACACAAAGACTATGATGGCTTGATTGATAATGTATTTTTAAATACACAAGTAGATTTTCAAAAAGACACCAATATCCGCAGCCGCTTTGTTTGGGAAATGTCAGATGATTTTACTGCTGACCTAAGATTATCAAAAGGCAAAACAGAAGGTGGTGCTGTAAATTATGTTTATCAGCCCTTATTTGGTATTAATGATGCAAATAACGCTAGTGTTGAAATTGAAGCAAATAACCTAGGTTATAATGAACGTGATGTTTCATCAGTTGCGTTGAAATTAGATTGGGAAATAGATGTAGGTACCTTGTCATTTATCACCGCAACTGACACATTAGAAGAAATTTTGGGCGGTGACCAGTCTCCCTACTCTCGAGCTAATTCAGCTAATTCACCTTTTGGTGAAAATGTTCTGGATGGTACTCAAACACAATATTTAGACGTAGATGCTACAAGTTATGAATTACGTTTAACTTCTGAAGATGATATAGATTTTCAATGGATTGCAGGCGTTTATGCTTTAGAAACTAATCGCTATATTTCTACCACAACTGGCTTAGATTTAGGCACTGGCCTTCCTGTTATTAAAAAGACACCTTTAGGCGCAAATACTGTTAGTCCTACACTAACGTTCGCGGCTGATGATAACGACAATCAGGCATATGCTATTTTTGCCCAATTTAACTATAGTTTTGCACAAGACCAAGAGTTAACTATTGCGGGTCGTTATGATGTTGACAAGCGAGAACAAACTAACTTAGCACCTCTAGATTTTGACGCTAATTCTGGTCAAGTACGAAGTGAAAAGTTTAAAAAGTTCCAACCCAAGGTTTCATATTCTTACACAGGCTTAGATAACATATCTCTTTACGCAACTTATTCTCAAGGCTTCCGTAGTGGCGGTTTTAACCAAAATGGTGTTGGCGCTTTAGCTTCTACGGTAGGTGTTAACGGTGTTACTGATTTATACAAAGCAGAAGAAACGACCAATGTCGAAGTGGGATTAAAAGCTCTTTATCCAAAACAAGGTACTCGTTTCAACGCCTCATTTTTTAATACTACTATTGATAACCAGCATTACTTTCTTTTTGTTGGTGCTTTAGGGGCTCAGGTGTTAACTAATATTGATGAAGTAAAGTTGGTAGGTGGTGAGTTTGATTTTAAAACAGCAATAACAAACAACTTTGACATATATGGTGGCGTTGGCATTACCGATAGTGAGATTCAGGCTTTTTCGTTAAATGCTAGTGATAGTGGTAATAAAGCACCATATGTTCCCGATTATACTGTTAACTTAGGTCTGCAATATAACATTGAAATCATCTCTGGGTGGCTGACAATGTTTACTCTAGATGCCGAGCGCAGAGGTAAACAATACTGGGACACTTCAAATAGCAGCGCACGTGAAGCTATCGATTTGGTTAATGGCCGCATTGGTTTTAACAGTGATGATGGCCAATGGAGTGTTAACTTGTGGGCAAAGAATATATTTGACGAAAAGTACAATGCAGAATGGGTACTTGGAGGTTTTGCACATCCAGGCATGCCAAGAAGTTTTGGCGTTGAATTTCGCTGGAACATGGAATAATTATGAGCTATTCCATTAACGAAACTGCTTTAGCCTTGGCACTAAAGCAGGGCTCTCCAAAAGAATATTTCAAGATATTACAAAAAGAGCTTAACAAAAACTTTTCAATTAAATTGCTGACTTTTACTCGGATAAATATGGTAAATCAGCAAGCCAAGCGATTGTATAGCTCTGATGATACTAGTTATGCCATTGGTGGATTCAAGCCAATAGAAATCAATGAATGGACAGTTCAAGTTATTGAGCAACAGCAAGCCTTTATCGCCCACAAACATAGTGATCTAGCCAACGTGTTTTTTGACCACAAATTAATCGCTCAATTAGGGCTTGGCTCAGTCATCAATTGGCCTGTAATCATATACTCTCAGGTGATTGGAACGGTTAATTTATTGGCTGAAGAAGGTGCTTACTTAGACAGTGATTTATTCGCTTTGGAGAAGTTGGCACCTTGGCTTTCTATACCTTTTTTATTTGATACTACAAGTAAGGAATAATTATGACAGAACGAATTTTTGTTGCCACTGACGTTGGTGGCACCTTTACCGATTTGGTTTGTTTTAGTGAAGATTTAATGTCTGGCATTCAACAACTAAAAACAGCTAAAAGTGACACCACTCCCCCTAATTTCGAACAGGGTGTTTTAAATGTCATGACAAAAGCTAATGTTAATGCGAAAGATATTGATGTAATGGCGCATGGCACCACGGTTGTTATCAATGCTTTAACTGAACGTAAAGGTGCTGTTACGGCATTAATTACCACTCAAGGCTTTAAAGATGTTTTAGAAATTGGTCGAGGTAATCGACCTGACTTTTTTAATCTAAGTTACCAAAAACCAGCGCCTTATGTGCCACGTTTTCTACGTTTTCAAATTGAAGAACGTATTTCTTATCAAGGTGATGTTGAACAACCATTAAACTTAGATGCCTTACCAAGCATATTACAAAAAATGAAAAATGAAGGGGTTGAAGCCATCGCAATTTGTTTACTAAATGCTTATATAAACCCATCACATGAAAAAGCCATTGCTGCTGCTATTTGTTCACATTCGCCTGATTTTGAAGTGATATGTTCACATCAAGTATCTCGCGAATGGCGCGAATACGAACGTACCAGTACTGCCGTATTATCAGCCTATGTACAACCTATCGCCGCTCGTTATCTAGAAAAACTCAATCAAGGTCTTATTGACCGTGACTTTGATGGTCAACTTTATGTTATGCAGTCAAACTGCGGTGTTGATACGCTACAATCAGCAAAACAAGTGCCTATTACCATGGTTGAATCAGGCCCTGCTAGTGGTTTTTGGGGGGCTGCTGCCCTTGGAAATATTATTGGTGAAAAAAATATTATCGCACTTGATATTGGTGGAACCACAGCAAAATGTGCACTAATCAATGACGGTAATGTACCAGTATGTTCAGATTATTATATTGAACGTAGCCAAACCAGTGCTGGTTATCCAATCATGGTGCCTGTAGTTGATTTAGTAGAAATTGGCAACGGTGGAGGCTCAATTGCTTGGGTTGATGAGTTTAGTAAACTTCATGTTGGCCCACAAAGTGCTGGTGCCTCTCCAGGGCCTGTTGCTTATGGTCGCGGTGGCACAGAAATTACTACAACAGATGCTAATTTAGCACTAGGAAGAATTAATCCTGAATATTTCTGTGGTGGTGAAATAAAAGCAGACATGAATGCTGTTACCGATTCATTAGCAACATTAGCTAATGAATTAGAACTTTCAACCAGTGAAGTAGCTCGCGGTGTTGTTCGTATTGCCAACAATAATATGGTTAATGCCCTTAAATTAGTGTCTATTAACAAAGGCCATGATCCTCGAGATTTTACCATGGTTGCTTTTGGTGGTGGTGGTGCAATGCATGCCTGTTCACTAGCAGCAGAATTAGGTATGAAAAAGGTGATTATTCCTGCCACTGCATCAGTATTTTCAGCTTGGGGTATGATGATGTCGGATATTCGGCGTGACCGTATGCTGAGTTTCTTACGCCCTTGGCATGCGGATCATTTAGAAGATATTAACAAGCAAATTTCGCAATTATATCGCGAACTAAAAACCTCTTTTATCAGCGAAGAATTACCAGAAGAAAAAACTAGCTATCAAGTATTAGGGCGTTTTCGTTATCAAAACCAAGAACACTCTATTGAAGTGCCTCTACCTTTAATAATTAGTGAGGATTATGAAAGTGTTCTTAGCTATGTTAAAGAATTATTCCAAGATATGTATGAAAAAGAGTACACCTATCGCTTAGATTCAGACATTGAGCTTGTTGGTATTCATTTAATTGGTCAAGCAGATATCGGAAAAATCAAGCTAGCTAAGAAGCAACAAACAGGTCGTCTACTTAATGAAACGATTAAAGGTGAGCGCTTAGTTGATTTTGCATTAGAAGGTACTCATAAGGCCGTTATATACAATGGTGATTTATTTGAGCCTAATATGGCGTTTACTGGCCCTGCCATTATCGAACAAACAGGCACAACCATCGTTGTTCATCCTGAGCAAACAGTGCTTGTTGATGAATATGCCAATATTATTATTACGCTTAACGGCCTTGGAGCTTAACAATGATCAAACATGACCCTATTACCTTAGAGATTATTCAAAACTCATTACGTGCTATTAGTGACGAAATGTTTTACACAATCGGGAAAACGGCGATGAGTCCCATTATTTATGAAGTATTAGATATGGGTACCGCCATTCTTACTGCTGATGCTGAATTGGCTAGTGCTGGCTCTGGTATTCCTGCTTTTGTTGGGGCTTTGGATAAATCTGTTGCTAAAGTTCTTGAATTACATAGGAGGGACGACATCAAAGACGGTGATATTTTCGCCACCAACGACCCTTATTTTGGCGGTGTCACACATTTAAATGACATGGTGTTGCTAAAACCTGTGTTCTTTAAAGAGAATATTATAGCGTGGACAGCTAATATTGCTCACTGGAACGATGTTTCAGGTAAATCTCCTGGATCTATGTCAGTAGATGCGACTGAAATATTTCAAGAAGGTATACGCGTGCCTGCAATACGTATATTTTCCAATGATGAGCCTATTTCTGGTGTTGTTGATATGATTGTTTGTAATTCAAGAATGCCTGACTTTCTAAAAGGTGACATGTGGGCACAAGTTTCAGCGTTGAGATTAGGTGCTAAACGTATTATTGAATTGGCGGAAAAGTATGGTATTGAAACCTATTTATCGGCATTAGACAATTATCTTGAACTTGGTGAAAAAATGGCTCGTGCAGCTATTAATAAGCTACCTAACGGTAATTACAAAATAGATGATTTGCAAGATGATGGTTCAACACTTAATGTTTCTATGGAAGTAATTGATGATGAATTTATTATTGATTTAACTAAAGCACCAAAGCAAAGTGCAGGTCCTGATAATTTATCTCGTGACGGTACTTTACTCGCCTGTCAAATGGCACTAATGGGCTTAATTGGTGATCGCGATGTCGCTAATGGTGGTTGTTTTAGACCTATGACAGTAAAAACGTTAGAAGGTACTATCTACCATGCTCAAGAGCCAGCTGCTTGTGGTATTTATTTTGAAACCATGATTCGTTTAAATGACTTGCTGTGGCGTTGCCTTGCTCAGCAAATTACCGACCAATTGCCTGCGGGTAATTTTTCATCTATTTGCGCAACGATTATGGGGGGAATTCATCCTGATACAGATCGCCACTATTCAATTATTGAACCAGAAATTGGTGGTTGGGGAGCAAGTAAAGGTTTTGATGGTGTTAATGCTATGTTCTGTGCTTTGCACGGTGATACTTTTAACTGTCCTGCCGAAATAGCAGAAACGCGTTATGGTGTAACTGTAGCGCAAATGGCGCTAAATGATGAAGATGGTGGCGCAGGTCAATATCGTGGTGGTAAAGGGATTATTCTTGATTATAAAATGCGTAATGATGATAGCTTTTTAACTTGTGCTTATACTCGTGCAGAAGTTCCACCTTGGGGTCTTAAGGGAGGCGAAGCTGGTACTTTTAATAGGGTTGAAGTAATACGTACTGATGGCACCACCGAACGCTATGCTATGGCAAGTGGAGTGGTTATTAATAATAACGATATCATTCGTGTGATTACGGCTAATGGCGCTGGTTATGGCGATCCAAAACTACGTAGTCGTGAAGCTATCGCTAATGATATCAAAAATGGCTATGTAACCGCAGAGTATGCTTCTAAAGTCTATAATTATACGGGAGAAGCTAATGGCTAACCCCTTAAATGACTATAGTCAGCAACGGGTTCCTGATAGCCAAACAGTGTCATCAGGGCATATTGCCCTAGTGATCATTGGTGGCACCATCGCAATCCCTGCATTTTTAATGGCTGCACAAGTGGGTAGTAGTCTTGGTTTTGTTGCTGCTGTCATGGCATTCGCTTGCGGTGCCTTTATTTTAGGTACTATGAATGCCTGTACTAGTTGGGTTGGCAGTATTACTCGATTATCAGCCTCTAAGCTGACAGAAAATGCATTTGGGTTTCATGGTGCTAAATGGATAAATGGATTAATAGCTATTACCCTTGCTGGTTGGTACGGGGTAAATTGTAAAATGTTTGGCGACGCAGCGAATACGGTCTTAACTTCTTTAGGAGTTAATTTACCCATTTCGCTCTATATAGTTATCGGCAGCGTACTAATGTTGTTGGTATCACTTAAGGGATTCAAAGGAATAGATAAACTGGCTTTGTGGTTAGTACCTTTGATGATCTTATTTATTTTTTACGCTGCAAAGTTAGCAATGGACTCACCCAATGCTGATTTACTGTGGGTAACAAAAAGTCAGATGTCATTTTCTTCATCTATTTCAGCCGTAGTTGGTGCCTATATTGTGGGGGTTGTAATACAACCAGATTATAGTCGCTTTGCTAAGAACCCAAAAAGTGCCTCTATTGCTGCAGGATTGGCTTTATTCGTCGCATTTCCTGTTGTGCTTATATTAACCAGTATTCCTGCCATCATTAGTCAACAATCAGACCTTATTCTAGTCATGGTTAGTATTGGTATTGGTGCGCCTGCTTTCTTTTTATTACTTCTGTCATCATGGTCTTCCAATGTTCTTAGCCTGTATTCTTCCAGCTTATCGATAAATACTATCGCACCAAAGTTTTCCCTTAGGAATATTACACTTTTCATTGGAGCCATTGGTACTGTTATTGCCTTTGGTGATGTTCAAAAATATTTTATTGATTTTCTTATTTTACTTGGCATAGCAATTCCCCCTGTAGGCGCTATTTACTGCCTCAATTTTTGGGTTAATAAGAGAGATGAAAACGAAACATTGATCATTAAGAATCATCATTGGTCTGCTATAAATTCGTGGTTAGTTGGTTTCTTACTAGGCTTTCTTAGTTATCATGATTACGTAACGGTGACTCAAATTTCTAGTCTTGATTCAATATTACTATCGACAACGTTCTATTTGTTTTTAAGACGTAAGCGATTGAGTAGATCTAGCAAATTAATACAACAGGCTCATAAGTAAAGAATTCACTATAATGATAGAGGAATAATAATGAATAATTCTACCGATATAAAACTTAGATGGCTTAATCCTATTAGTCTGCCTCATTATGATGAGCCTATGGGAGGAATGATCAAAAGTATTGTTTTCCCAAATACAAAAGTAGAAGTTGTATCTTTAGATAACCCGATAAAAATGGACAACCTTGAGTATCGGTACTACGAATCTTTAATTTGGGGTGACATAGTACGTGTTGCCTATGATGCAGACACTTCTGATGTTGATGCTATGGTGATTGGATGTTTTTACGACCCAGCATTGGAAGATTGTCGAGAGATCTGCCAAAACACTATCATCGTAGCGCCATGTCAAGCAAGCATGCAAGTAGCAGCTAATGTAGCCAACAAATTTTCAGTGATCGTCGGACAAGTGAAATGGATAGAGCAAATGACGGAGCGTACTCATCGTTATGGTTTTCAAAACTATTTAGCTTCTATGCGATCAGTTGATATAGCTGCCAATGCTTTGCAATGTGATACTGAATACACTACCAAGCGAATAATTGAGGAGGGTCGTAAAGCGATGGAAGAAGATCATGCCGAAGCATTGATTCTTGGTTGTACTTGTAACTTTGGTCTGGCTGAGAAAGTTCAGGAAATTCTTGGTATACCCGTGATAGACCCAATGATTGCAGCCGTAAAAATGGCAGAGAATCTTGCCATTTTAAAACATAGCTTTGGTTTGAAACCTAGTAATAAATGGAGTTCTCAGGCTCCGCCTGAAGAAGAGATGGTCAAATTTAGCTTGGATAAATATCCTGCACCAATTGGTAATCAGCTAATGTTTTAGTTTTTAGCTACGCTTGATGGTTGGTTTCATCACTTTTATACAGCGGTAGCATTGAACTATATCTCTCTGGATTTTAAGAAAATGTGTTGCTGCTGTTTTTTAATTTAATTTATAAAAATAGTAAAGGTAGTAATATGAATATGAATATGACAGCTGGCGTGGGCGGTCAGACTATGGAGCAAGCTTTAGCCAAGTTGCAGGATATGACTTTTGATATAATGCCTATTTCTGTTGTCGAATACCGGCAAAGAGTGCGTAGTGCCCAGCAGCTTATGAAAGAGTCTGATATAGAAGCTCTTTTTATAACTCCAGGTAGTAACTTATTGTATTTTACTGGCATAAACTGGATGTGCACAGAGCGACTTTGTGGCGTTATTATTCCAGCACAGGGTGAACTTACCTATATAGTTCCCCATTTTGAACTTGACAGTTTTAATGAACATATAAGTTTGCAGGGTAATATTAGTACTTGGCAAGAACATGAAGACCCTATTGAGTTGGTCATGAGTGCAATTAGTAGTCAAAACTTTGCAAATAAGAGTGATGTGTCAACATTAGTGCGCAAAATTAATGTTGCCCTATGTGGCTCCATTTCTTTTACCATGGCTAGTAAATTCATGAATAATCATACCGAAGTTGACTTTGTTTGTGCTGATGAAATAACAATACACTGTAGACAAATAAAATCATCGGCAGAACTTACCTTAATCCAAAAAGCAATGGATATGACGTTGGCGGTTCAACAGGCAGCGGCTAGCATTTTATATGAAGGTATCAGCAGTAAAGACGTCGTTGATTTTATCGATAAAGCTCATAAAAAAGTCGGGGCAAGTGGTTCGTACTTCTGCCTTGTGTTATTTGCAGAAGCATCAGCGTTGCCCCATGGTATTAAAGGTTGGCAAGAGCTTAAAAATAATGACATGGTACTTATTGATACTGGTTGCAAACTGATGGGTTATACCTCTGATATTACTCGCAGTTATGTTTTTGGCACAGCGAGCCAGCGCCACCGCGAGGTTTGGCAAGCTGAAAAGGTATCTCAGGCCGCAGCATTTAAGGCAGCACAATTATCAATTAGTTGTGAGTATGTTGATCAACAGGCTAGAACAGCACTTGCAGAATACGGTTTTAGCCCAGCGTATGATTTACCTGGTTTACCGCATAGGACTGGCCATGGTATAGGTCTTGATATTCATGAAGCCCCTTATTTAGTTGGTGGTGATAAAACACCTCTCGCCGCTGGCATGTGTTTTAGTAATGAACCGACTATCTGTATTCCTGGCGAATTTGGTGTTCGGCTAGAAGATCACTTTTATATGACTGAAGCAGGACCTAAATGGTTTACTATACCAAGTTTGAGTATTGATGATCCCTTTGGTCTTAGTTAAGCATAATGTTAGTTTTATCTTGTTAGCTATACAGGGCAACTGCGTACTTTGATGGATTTTTAACCGAAAATAATTTTAGTTCTAAATACATCAACCCCAGCTGCTCGTTTTAATTTCATACGCATACTAATCTTACTTGGGCGAAGTCTTAATAAATTCAGTACAAACTATTTAATAATACTAATATTTTGAGTACCATCTTTTTAAGTAACTCAGAATATAAGTTGGCTTAAATACTATTGTTAATCGTTGTGTAAATACACACCACAACCAATTAGACAATTATCATCAATTTTACGGGTATAAGTTAGTTTTTTCGCAGGTAGCCCTGTTTGAGGGTTAACAAAACTATATTGATAACTATCATCTTCTTTAGCTGCATTAACTATACCTCTGCCAATGGCTCCTGATTCAGCATCCATATCTTTAATTAAATTTGTTCCAATTAGTTCAGGATTTGCAGCATATACTAAAATGGTACATTCAAAATCTAAAGCAAAAATAAATAGTTCTCCTTGAACAAAACCACATTCAGGGTTATTGAAGTCTTGAAAGGCTTTATCTTTTCCTTTTGCTATAACGTGTTTATAAGCTTTATTTAATAGATTTTCAGCATCAACAGGACGAAACAAACGTAAATCCCCTAAAATACCTTTTACATTCTTTGAAAAAGCCGATAAATTATTTATAGCTATGGAAATCGAATGAATACTAGTTGTTGCTTCATTCATAGCTGATGAAATCGCTTGTAGGCCTTCTGATAGTTCGGTTGCTGTGGTTTGTTGTTCTGCAGAAGAATGAGCTATCTGTTTTATTTCTTCTGTGACATGATTGATGTGTTCAACCATTTCTAATAGTGCTTGTTCCGATTTATGTGCTTCAGAAGATGAAATTTTGACAACTTCCTCTCCCTCATGCATTTCATTGATTGCATCGGACAACTCATTTTGCATTTCATTAACGGTTCTGGCTATTTGCTCAGTTGCATTAGCAGTTTCAGAGGCGAGTTGCCTAACTTCATCAGAAACCACCGCAAAACCACGACCATGTTCACCAGCTCTTGCCGCTTCAATAGCAGCATTAAGTGCTAATAAATTAGTTTGAGAAGCTATTCCTTTAATTAATACAACTATTTTACCTATCTCTCCTGAACGTTCACCTAGTTTTTTTATGGAAATCGCAGAACTATTTACTATTTCAGTAATTCGATTAATAGCGACTAAGTTGTCTTGGATCATAATATGACCCTTATCAGATATTTGAGATGCTGTTTCTGAAATCTTAGAAGCCGCGGAACAACTTTTTGCAATCTCAATCGATGTGACAGACATTTCTTCACTGGCCGTTGCAGATAGATCTAATTGTGCACTTACAACATCTATATTCTTAACTATTTCATTTGTATTTTTTTCTAAAATTTGGGCTGAAATAGCAACATTAACAGTACCTTGAGATAAATTGACTAATTTATCTCGTAAGTTGCTAATAAATAGATTGATATTCCTACCAATACTTCCTGTGTTTTCTAAAGTAGGTTGTGTTAACTCTACAGTAAAGTCACCTTGAGTTAATGCCGATGTTGTACCTTTGAGGCCTGTAAATCTACTGAAAGCGTCAACATTATTTTTACTTAACAATAAATAAAGTGATGTAAATAAAAGGATTGAACCGACTATAAATATAGATTGCATAACAACTACATTGTATTCTTTGAAAAAAATAACAAATGCAAATGATGCCCATAATAAAAAACTAACAATAGAAACAAGTTTCAAAAGTGATTTATGCATAATTTAGGAATCCTTTTATATAGTGCCAATGCGGTGAATTTTAAGATGGCAATAATTTTTATCTCGCGTGTATAAATTTTTTACTTTCTCTTCATTTCATTAACATACTAAAAAGTAAAATTAACACCTAAAGTCATGTTTAATGGTTCTCCAGGGAAGTATCGCTCATTTCCAAAGGCAAAATCAGCACGATCTGCATAACGCTCATCAGTAATATTTCTAATGCGTAAATACAAGGTAGTGTTTTGATGTAAAAAATAACGGGCATCAATGTGCCCAATAGTATGGCCTTCGTATTTGTGCGTATTGGCTGGGTTAGTAAAGTACTCTCCTATATGTTTAACCAACAAACTTAAACGAATTTTTTTAGTAGGAAACCAAGCCAAAGTGCTACCTGTAATCCATTCTGGTGCGGTATCAATTTTGGAACCCTTTATTATTGCTTCAGAACCACTAGTGACAGGGTGATTGAAAGCATAAGTCTGATCAGACCAAGTTACTTGCAATGATAGAGTTAGTGTATTTGGCAAAAGATCAAGGCTTGCATTGGTTTCAATACCGACATGCTTTGTTTTACCATTGGTAACATTCAAACCATTAGCGTCGCGAAAGAAAAAGTTTTTCTTATGCATCTTATAGGCAGCAACTTCAAGGTTAAGTCTGTTATTAAAGCTAGATGAGCGTAATCCAATTTCAAATGAATCTAAGTATTCAACTTCAGCTTCGCTTGGTTGTTGCTGTGATTGTAATTTATAAAGATCACTAGCTTGTGGAGCTCTAGCCCCACGGGTAACATTGGCAAATATTGTTAAATTTTGGTCTATCGGTTCCCATGTAAAGCCAAGTTTGGGAGTTAATAATGAAAAGTTATCACCTCTATCATCAGTAACTAAAAAACGACCAAAGGTTCCTGTGGGAATATTTGTATGATAGCGGTAATTAAAAACTTCACCGCGCAGACCTGTAACTAGTCTTAATTTTTCAATCGGCTGCCAACTCAATTCTGACCAAATTGCCGCGTTAGTAGTTTCGACATCATAGTCGTAATGAATACCCGTTGGAAATCGCATATCACCAGGGTAAAAGCCAAATGGCTCATGTTGGTTTTCAATTAGGTTTCCATCAGCATAAGCAAAGTCAAAGCCAGAACTTATTGATGAACTTTCACTAAGCTTAACAACATAATTTGACAATAAACCGACACTCCAATGTTTGTTTTTCTCAATACCACCATTAGGAAGAAAGTGCTGAGTGAACGACATTTCTTGTGAGATTAAGTAAGGAGTAAGCGTAAATTCACCGTCATATAACGTTGTTGATAATCTCGCAGCAGAGCGAATAGACCATGCTTCTCTACCAGCATTTACATCGTCGTTAGTTTTAGATAATGCCTTACTCTTATAAGCATCAACCCCTTGTATGAAATCAGCAGTTTCTTGTTCTAGATTTGATGCGCTAAACCAGCCTTCTCCATACCAACTGGCGATATTTATTTTATGGGCAAAAAATAACTTTTGCTGTTCAACTTTTGTAAAATCTCTCCATCCATGATCATCTTGAACTGATAGTGCTAGTTTTTGATTTTCATTAGAGTTAAGTTCGAAATCCAAACGATATCTATTGAGAGTTGATGTAGATAGTTTTAACTGGTCTGACTCTGTCTCGATATTATGCATAACATTTATTAGCCCATGAACCGCATTGGAACCGTATTTGGCAGATGCTGGTCCACGGATAACTTCAATTGAGTCAGCATTTTCATGAAACATCTCAAATAACGCATTAACATTACCAAATGCTGTTGCTCTTATTGGCACACCATTTTCTAACAGAAGAAAGCTGCCTTGACCAGCCCCACCTGTAAGAACAGGAGATCTAAGCGCAATGAGATTTTCTTGCCCTGAATTCATTTGAATATTTACCCCAGGTGCTTGATTGATAATTTCAGCAGGGTGATCAGCGCTAATAATATCAATACTATCAGTGGTTATAATTGAGTATGCACCTGGGTCGCCAATGCTTCTATCGGCAAAAACTGTAACTCTTTCTGTATCATCCTCTGCACAGGTTGGGAGTATGGTAAATGAGATACATAAAGTTAATATACTTAACATTGAGTTATGCGTATATTTTGTTTTTTTTCTCTTCAACAGTTGATTACAAGCAATAATGCCAATTGTAATGTAAGTATTTAACATAGACTCTCCGCATTTAAATAAACATATTCAAGAATTAACTTTCTGGCACGATAGTCTATTTTTGCTTTGTTTCACTATCCTTTTTCCGAAGCAAAGGTAAAGTTTTTGTATTATGTGAAAATAGGAGAAAAATTAATTAAAAAGTTGCCTTTCGGAAATTGGATAGCTCGTCACAACGTAAGTAGATAACTTAATTTTACTTTAAGAAAAATTATAAACAGAGAGTTTGTTATGAAAAAATTAGTGAATAGTTATTTATGTGGAGATGCAAAAGAACAGCTCATATATGAAACAATTGGTAGTTATTTTGACTCTATAGTTGAACGTTTTCCAGAGAATGATGCTTTGATCATACCGTATCAGAATGTTCACTGGACCTATAAAAAATTTCAACAAGAAGTCAATCGTTTAGCAACAGGTTTATTGAACCTTGGTATTACCCGAGGTGATCGCGTTGGTATTTGGGGGCCTAACAGTGTTGAATGGTGTTTAACACAGTTTGCTACCGCTAAAATTGGAGCTATCATGGTATGTATTAATCCCGCATACCGTATTTATGAGCTTGACTATGCATTAAAAAAAGTTAATTGTAAGGCACTTATTACAGCTGAAGGATTTAAATCCAGTCGATATTTGGATATGTTGCAAGAAATTTCACCTGAACTGTCATCTCAATCTCCTGAATGTTTACAACTATCTTCATTTCCACAATTAAAAAACATAATAAGAATGGGGGAAAAACAAACCCAAGGCATGTTAAATTTTGATGATATTTGTAATCGTGGTTCACAAAAAGATTATGATGAATTAGCACAATTAAAAGATATGTTAGTTCCTGATGATGCAATAAATATACAGTTTACTAGCGGAACAACGGGGAGTCCGAAAGGTGCAACTCTAAGCCATTGTAATATTCTGAATAATGCTTGTTTAACAGCCAATGCTATGATGTTTGATGAAACAGACAAGCTTTGTATTCCCATACCTTTATATCACTGTTTTGGTATGGTGTTAGGTACGTTGGTTTGTGTAAGCACTGGTGCCACAGCTATATTTCCAAGTGCAGCTTTTGATCCAAACGAAACATTAAAAACCGTTGAAAAATACCAATGTACAGCGTTACATGGGGTTCCAACGATGTTTATTACAGAATTAGATTTGCCAGAATTTGCAGACTACAATTTATCTAGTTTAAGAACAGGCATTATGGCTGGCTCTTCCTGTCCGGAAGAGGTTATGAAGCGTGTTATGAATGATATGCATATGGAGCATATTCTTATTGGGTATGGGCAAACAGAGTTGAGTCCATTAAATCATATAACACATCCAAATGATTCAGTTACTCAACGTATTGAAACAGTTGGTCGTGCTGTGCCACGTATTGAAGTTAAAATTTCAGATAGTAATGGAAAAGTTGTACCCATTGGTGAAAAAGGCGAGATTTGTACCCGAGGCTATTCAGTTATGTTAGGGTATTGGGACGATGTTGAAAAAACTAAAGAGACCATTGATGAAGCAGGATGGTTACATTCTGGTGACATAGGAATTATGGATGATGAAGGGTATGTGCGTGTTGTCGGTCGCATTAAAGATATGGTGATTCGAGGCGGAGAAAATATTTATCCTCGGGAGGTTGAAGAATTTTTATATACCCATCCTAAAATACAAGATGTACAAGTATTTGGAATTCCAGATAAAACTATGGGAGAAGCTCTATGCGCATGGATAAAAATTCAAGGTGATGAACGCATGGAAGCTATAGAAATAAAGTCATATTGTGACGGTAAGATAGCGCACTTTAAAGTACCGCAGTATATTGAATTTATTGAAGATTACCCAATGACAGTCACAGGTAAAGTTCAAAAATTTAAAATGAGGGAAGAAATGATTGCACTTAGGGAAAAGTATGTAGTTTCGGAAAAGGGATAGTTGATACGAATGATTATAGTTAATATGAATTAATTAACTACTATTATTATAAAGCCCTTAACTTGAAGGTACCCCTAGATATGTTAAAACAGCAAGATAATTTAGCGGTTGATCTTATTTCAACCGATATTGACGACCAATCGTTGATGCTTGATGGTTGGGAACAAAAATATACACAACTTGAAACAGGTTCGTTTGAAGCCAAAACCTTCTCATTAAATGTATGTGATAACCTTAATATATTTCGAAAATACACTAACCGACGAATGCATAAATTTTTTGTCTGTCCCGGTAATGCAATAAGGCTCGCTGCCGTATTACCAGGTAGCGATGCATCCTTATTTCAAGGACGTGAAATAATTGCAGGAGATTTGTTTGTATTAAAACCGGGTATAGAGTCTGAGTTAGTTTGTCGCGGAAAGTTTGATGTTGCAGTGATTGAACTTGAATCGAACCTTATTTATCGTTCATACAATAATAATGAACAGTTAGATATTCAAGATGTTTTGCACAAGCAGGTCACATGTGGTTTTTCAGACAAAATATATTCAGCATTTTTACAACGAAAAATGAATTCTGGATTATTTTCATCTATCTGTGCTCCTGCTATACGTGCATTGTGTTATGAAGAGCCTAGTCACAGCAAACAAAACTCGCAAGACGTGGTTACTAAGGCAATACAATTGGTTGAACATTGCCTTGAAGATTTAGATGAATTGCCAAAAATATCTGAGATTTCTGCACATTTAGGGGTGTCAGAACGGGCGTTAGAATATGCGTTCGCACGAAAATATGGGATTTCACCAATAAGGTACTTTAAGTTTATACGCTTACATGGAGCACGACGTGATATCCGAATAGGAAAACTAAGTGTAACAGATGTCGCAATGAAATGGGGGTTTAGTCATCTAGGGCGATTTTCTAACACTTACCGTGAAACATTTGGTGAATTACCCTCACACACCAAATAATCTATCTTTTTTAATCCGTTTTAGTTGATGACGCTGACAATATAACAACTCATCAAGGGCAGAAATAATTTACTCTAGTATTTCTGCTTTACAAATGTACTCATTATACACACTCACCAAGCTACTTTTATCATTACTACCTTAGATAAATTTATCCATTCGGAAAGCGGATATTTTGCTATCTGTTTTTTCAGTAAATTGATTATGTGAATAAAATGATTTTATTTTTAATCTTTAATTGATTGATTTTATTATTTTTAAATTTTTCGGAAAGTGGATAGTTGCAAAAAATTAAAGTCGTTAAATTGAAAATATTGCATCAATAAAAATGTAAATTTATCACATGGCCAATCAAGAATAACTTAAAAAATCTAGTTTGCGCTATCCAAAATATTTAAATAGGAGAAAGGTAAAATGTCTAATTACAAACTTTTGATAGACGGGAAACTAGTTGGCGCAAACACGGAGTTTGCTGTAATAAATCCTGCTACAGGTAACTCTTTTACTAATGTACCACATGCTTCAAGAGAACAATGTGAACAAGCTATTAACGCTGCCAAAATTGCTTACCCCGCTTGGTCAGAAAAAACCATAATAGAAAGGCGCAGTTTAATTATAGCCTTAGCCGATAAAGTTAAAGAAAATAGTGAAAAATTAGCTTTATCTTTAGTTATGGAGCAAGGTAAACCTCTTGCTGAAGCACAAATGGAAGTGTTGTACGCTGAGATTTTTATTAGAACTCAAGCTGAATTTGATCTTGACATGAAGGTCATAGAAGAAAATGACGATAGACGTGTTGAGGAGCACTGTAAACCTCTCGGTGTGGTAGCAGGTATTATTCCATGGAATTTTCCGCTTCTCGTTGCCACATTCAAATTACCTCCAGCATTATTAGCTGGTAACACCATAGTTATAAAACCCGCCCCGACGACACCAGTAACAACATTAATGTTAGGTGAATTGTGTGCTGAAATTTTCCCTAAAGGTGTTGTAAATATTATTACTGACCAGAATGAACTTGGTCCTGTACTTTCTTCGCATCCTGATATTGCCAAGGTTTCTGTTACAGGCTCAACCGTAACGGGTAAAAAAGTGATGGCTTCAGCTGCTGAAACTATTAAACGAGTCACGTTAGAGCTTGGTGGTAATGATGCAGCAATCGTTTTGGATGATTTAGACCCCATTTTAATGGCTGAAAAAATTATTGCTGGGGCATTCTTAAATGCTGGCCAAGTATGTATTGCAATCAAGAGACTATACGTTAGCGACAAAATTTATGACCAACTGCTTGAAGAGTTAGCTAAACACGTTAAAAACTTAGTACTAGGAAACGGCTTGGATACTGGCGTAAACATAGGTCCTGTTCAGAATGAAAAGCAATTTCAACAAGCAAAAGAATTACTTATTGATGCCGAAAAAAATGCTCGCATAGTGGTTGGAGGAGAAGCTATCGATAGTACTGGTTATTTCATTCAACCTACCTTAGTTGCTGATGCTAAAGACGGAACACGTTTAGTAGATGAAGAGCAATTCTCACCTATTTTACCTGTGATTCGTTATCACAACCTAGAAGATGCTATTAAATCTGCTAATGGATTGAATTTCGGGTTAGGTGCCTCTGTCTGGTCATCTGATGTAACACGTGCTTATGAAGTAGCTAAACGTTTAGAAGCTGGAACCGTTTGGATTAATAAACACCTAGACTTTGGACCAACAATTCCATTGTGTGGAGCAAAACAGTCAGGTCTTGGTAAAGAGTTTGCTCAGGAAGGGCTTAAAGAGTATACGCAAACATGCGTAATAAATATTGCTAAATAATTACTACATATGGGGAAGACAGTTTTAGCAACAAAACAGAATGGATTCAATAAGAGCTTTTACATTGTAATAAGTAAAAGCAAAACGTTAAAAAATAATAAATCTCTGGTTAATGAAACCTAAGAAATAAAGAGGAAGATCATATGAAAAATAAAAATAAAAATAAAAATAAAAATAAGTTGGTAGTAGTGGCACCAATAATTGCCGCTGCAGTAGGTTTTTCGAACACAGTCAATGCTATTGATGTAGACCCTTTAGATTATGTAGCAGCACCAGCTGGTGTTAATTTAGCCATACTTTATGCGGGTAGTATCAATGAGCATACCAATCTAGGGGCAGATTTAGATGCGAATATTAATATTGCGCGCTTTGTTGCTTATAGAGAATTCATGGGAATTACGGTAGATCCACAAATATTAATACCTTTTGGTAAGCAGGAAATTGCAGGTGGTGCGTTAGAAGCGTCTGGATTTGCTGATCCAATATTAGCGGCGACATTCTGGTTTGTAAATGATGATAAAAACCAGTTTGGTATAACGCCATTTTTAACGGTTCCTATTGGGTCTTATGATAACAATGACTCCCTTAATCTAGGAAAAAATACTTGGGAAGGAACAATACAAGCAGGTTGGGTTCATAAACCCACAACTAATCTTGCATTAGAGGTTGTAACAGATGTGACTTTTTCAACTGACAATGATGATTTTGGGCCAACAGGTGAAAGATTAACAAAAGATGCAACTTTTCAAGTCCAACTTTTAGCAAGCTACAAATTATCAGGCGAGACAACGCTTGGTGTAAATTTATCACGTCAATGGGGTGGAGATACAGAAGTAGCCAATGTTGTCACTGATGGCGCTGAAATAACCAAAGCGTCGATATATGCACAACATTGGATCGCACCTACATTGCAAATACAGGGTAAGTATAGTCGTGATTTAGAAGTAGATAATGTTCCTTTTGAGACACAGACTTTCCAACTGCGTTTATTGAAGGTTTTTTAAAATAATAATAAAGATAAACAACTTTTAAAGTTTTCGGAGAGTTAATATGAAATCAAAAAAAATTAGTATTGCATTAACTATCGCCGCTGTTCTTGTTTTAGCCTCTTGTGGTAATTCAAGCACTGAAAGCGCTACAAAATCAGCAACAGCAAGTAAAAGCAATGATGTTGAGTGGGCATCTCACGGATTAGATCCACAAGAAACACGTCATAGCCCCTTAGATCTAGTTAATAGTCAGAATGTTGATCAATTGGGGTTAGCTTGGTCTTATGATTTAGGTTCAGATAGGGGAGTTGAAGCAACTCCTATTGTTGTAGACGGTATAATGTACGTAACAGGGTCATGGTCAATTCTTCACGCAATTGACGCCATTACAGGTAAAAAACTTTGGGTTTATGATCCTAAAATCCCACCTGAATTTGCTAAACTTGGCTGCTGTGATGTGGTGAATCGCGGTGTAGCTTATCATGAAGGTAAAATATTTTTAGGGGCTTTTGATGGCTGGATGCATGCTATTGATGCTAAAACAGGTAAGCAGGTCTGGAAGAAAGACACGTTTGAAAAACGTGGTGAGTTCGCCTATACCATTACAGGAGCGCCTCGAATCATAGGTGATAAAGTTGTCATCGGAAATGGTGGTGCAGAGTACGGTGTTCGTGGTTATGTCACCGCTTATGATGTTAATTCAGGAAAACAAGCTTGGCGTTGGTATGTAGTTCCAGGCAATCCTGATGAACCTTTTGAAAACGATGCAATGGCAGCGGCAGCTAAAACCTGGGACCCTTCAGTCAAATACTGGGAAAGCGGTGGAGGAGGTACTGTTTGGGATTCAATGGCGTATGATCCAGAACTTAACCTTTTATATATTGGGACGGGTAATGGATCACCTTGGAATCACAATATTCGTTCGCCAGAAGGAGGAGATAACTTGTACCTTTCTTCTATTGTGGCCTTAAATCCTGATTCAGGTGAATATGTATGGCATTATCAAGGTACGCCAAAAGATAATTGGGATTATACACATACCCAACATATTATTCTTGCTGATATAGAAATTGATGGCAAGCTTCGTAAAGTTGCAATGCAAGCACCAAAAAATGGCTTTTTCTTTGTGATTGATCGTGTAACGGGTGAGTTTATATCAGCCGAAAACTTTGTAGAAGTTGCATGGGCTACTGGATATGACAAGAACGGTAGACCAATAGAAGTTCCTGCTGCTCGTTCTATTACTGAACCTTGGGAAGTAATTCCATCTCAATATGGTGCGCATAATTGGCACTCTATGAGCTATAATCCAGATACAGGGCTAGTCTATATTCCAGCACAAGGGGTTCCCCTTAAGCAAGCACCAGATACAAGTTATGAACATAATACTCATAATGCAGGTTCAACAATGTCTGGTGCAAAATGGAACCTTGGTTATTTGTTTCATGTAGCGGCTCCTGAAGCTAAGCCTTTCGGTTCGTTAATTGCTTGGGACCCTGTTAATCAAAAAGAAGTATGGAGATCAGAATACATTTCTCCATGGAATGGTGGCACTTTAACGACTGCCGGAAATTTAGTTTTTCAAGGTACCGCTGATGGTCGTTTCATAGCTTATGATGCGGCAAAAGGAAAAACATTATGGCAGGTACCTGTTACAACTGGTGTAGTTGCAGCACCTATGACATGGTCTAAAAATGGTGAACAGTACATTACAATTGCGGTAGGCTGGGGAGGCATTTATGGTTTGATGCAGAAAGCGACTGATAAGAAAACACCAGGTAAAGTATTAACCTTTAAATTAGGTGGTAAAGAAAAGATGCCTGATTCAGTCTTTGAAACACGCACCACTTTGGTGGAAGGAGTTAAATATAAACCTGAAGATGTAGGTGAGGGGCTTGAAATTTATATTTCTAACTGTGTATTTTGTCATGGTACACCAGGTGTTAATAATGGTGGAGCCGTTCCCAATTTAGGTTATTCGTCAAAAGCAGTTTTGAATAATGCTAAAAATTGGGTTATCGATGGTGCAGGGGTTGATAAAGGAATGCCAACCTTTAAGCATTTATCAGAAACTGATGTGAAAAAAATTGTAGCTTTTGTTCAAGGAACAGCTGACGCAATTAGACCTGTTAAATAGAAATGCTAAAGTAATAAAACCTAGTTAAATCGTAAGACTAAAAAGCAACCTGCTATGGTTGCTTTTTATTTTTACTAGCTTAGACAATTCAAACCAACATTTAAATAACAACCATTTAACTTCTTTTTGAGATAACATAATACATTGAACTTAATGTAGTTAAATGCCATCATATCCTTAAATTTATTGGTGCTGAAAATTCATACAGCAACGACTCCAAATATTATTAAAGGACCAATACATGATCCCAATTGTGCTGTTTTCAATTATATTGCTCTATTTTTTCTACCGTGGCTATTCTCTTGGCTTAGGTTTAGTGCTTGCTCGAGTGGTAAGTGTCGTAGGAGCTTATTATTTAGCGGTAACATTTGCTGATAATGGCGCAGCAGTAATTAGTAAAAACTCAGAATTAGAAGGGCTTGTAGCATACTTTGTTGCCGGATTTATTATTTTTTTAGTGAGTTCAATTATCATTTCAATTATTCTACAAATAGCACTGAATGCATTAGGTAAAGCGACTGATGGTAAATCAAAATTACCCGTACTTGGTGCCTTTGCCAATGGTCTTTTGGGAGCTTTTGTTGGCTTAGCTTTTATTTGGTTTTTTAACATGGCAAATACAGCACTAACTAATGGTGAAATGCCAGCAGATAACCTTATTAATAATTGGTCACAAAAACTTATGGGAGACTCCATAGATACTGCATTAACTATGCAATTTCCCAAAGCGCCACAACTAGTGGGTATTGCCTCATATGTATTAAAAAATCCAGCGCGAGGGGTAAAAGACGGTATTACTTTAGCAAATGATCCTGATGTTAAAACCTTAGTAAATAGTCGTAAAGTTCAACGCATGGTACAAAATAAAGATTTAATTGGGTTAATGACCGCTAAAGAAATTGATAATGTACTTGAAGATAAAACGGTTCAACGTATTTTAGAAGAAACCAATGTACTTGGTGGTATTGATGTTACCGATAAAATTGCGGTTAAAACACGACTAACTCAAGAAGTTATGACTACGTTAGCACATGTTGAATTAATAAAACAAAATCCACGTTTTAAGCAACTAACCAATGACCCCGAACTGCAACGAATGATAAGAAACAACGATGTTGTAGGCTTAATGAGTAGCTCAAAAGTGAAAGAAATTGCCGACATTGTAATGTCGTCTGGCATTATAAAATAGCAGCTGCACTTGTTTAAAATAAACACCAAAACACACAGATGACTTTTTATCATTTTTTTAGTTTACTAAAAAACCACAAGCTAGCTTTACTTATCGCAATCGCCCTTATGGTGGTAGAAAGTATGGTTAGCTTGTCGGTGCCTTGGTTTGCGGGTAAATTTTCAGAATCAATGCTCAACGGAAAAACAATATTTAACCTTAGTTACCTGCAAATTGCATTAATTTGGTTATCATTGTTTGTATTGCAGGCAATATTACGTTTTTTCTCTACTTACAAAGTCAATTTTATTGGCGCTCAAATGCTCACTGAACTCAGTTGTCGATTGTATGATCATATACAACTGCTGCCTGTTAAATATTTTAGTAATACCAAAAAAGGGGAAACCTTAGCGCTGTTAAGTAACGATGTATCCATTATAAGTTACTTTCTCTCGGGTGTGCTTACAGGGCTTGTTCCAGCAACGTTAATATTATTGGGCGCCTTAATATTAATGGCTTCAATAAACACCACCATTACTTTTATTATTATGTTGATGGTGCCAGCCTTTTTTGTAGTGTTAAAATTACTGGGCAAGGGCATTCGTCCCATCAGTGAAAATTTAGTGCAAAAGCAAGCAGATGGTGTGGCCATTGCCAGTGAAAATTTAAGTATAATCAAACTTGTTAAAGCCTTTTCAAGAGAACAAAGTGAATCAAACCGCTTTAAAAGCAATGCTTATGAAATTCAAAAATTAAGAAAAAAACAGTTGAAAATTCAAGCCATCTTATCACCTGTATTACAATTACTGGTGTCTACTGGGGTGCTTATTGTTGTGGTGGTTAGTGCTATGTATTATCAGTCAGGTGAATTAACCATGCCTGAACTTATCACCTTACTTATGTATGGCATGTTGTTCGCCAGACCCATGAGTACATTAGCCAACCTGTATGGGCAAACCCAGCAAGCGATCGGCTCTTCTACTAGGCTAAATAACGTCTTTAAACTTTCACCAGAGCCTGATAGCTACGTAAACGAAAGTAAAACTGAAGCCACTAACCAAACACTAAACACCATTAAGGGAGTTATATCGTTTAAACAGGTCAATTTTAATTATGCGCCAAACGAACCTCTGCTTAATAATATCAATATCGATATTCAACCAAAACAAACAGTATTAATTTTAGGGCCAAATGGCACGGGCAAATCAACCTTATTACATTTATTAGTGCGATTTATTGAACCAACCGCAGGTGAAATAACTATAAATAATCAACCGCTGAACCATTTTAAACTATCAACCTTAAGAAGTAATTTAGGGTTAGTGTCGCAAGATATTGCCTTATGCAGTGGCTCAGTAGCCGACAACATCGCTTTTGGTTACCCACAAGCAAGTTTTGCCGAAATAGAAACTGCGGCCAAAAAAGCAGGGGCGCACTCGTTTATTACTGCACTAGAAAACGGATATAAAACCCAAGTAGGTGAAAATGGCGTGTTACTCTCGGGCGGACAAAGGCAACGTATATCATTAGCAAGAGCGTTAATGAATGATCCGCCAATTTTACTATTAGACGAACCAACGTCAATGGTAGACAACGAAGCAAAAACAACGTTTAAAGACAGTTTTAACGAGGTTTTAAAAGATAAAACTGTTATTATGGTTAGCCATGATCAGCAGTTAGCAGATATTGCCGATCACGTGTTTGAAATGAAAAATCATCAGTTAGTGCCTAAAAGCGCCTAAAATAAGGAAATTAAGTTAAATGAGCGATGTTAGCTACCAATTAGCCGAAAATGTGCTTTTTCAAAAAGTAGCCGAAGAAACGGTAATATTAGAACCCAACACCGGTGAATATTACACCCTAAATGCCATTGGCACGTTTATGGTAGAGTTACTTCAAGCAGGGCGAACGCAAGCAGAGGTAATCAATACCGTACTTGAAAAATACCAAGTAGAGCAAGCAGAAGTAACACAAGACCTAGAAGCACTAGTGACACAAATGCTCAACCAGGGTCTTATAATAGCCGCAGAGCCAAAGTCTCAAATGTAAATTCAGCACCATTGCAGGCGAAGCACTACTAGGATATTCAGCGCGTTTATCATGTCTTTATTCACAAAATTATTTTCACTATCTAAAACCGAGTTAAGTATTTTACTTGAAGCATGGGTAGTGTTTTTAAAATGGGACTGGTTAATATCATTTACCCAATACAGTAATTGGCAGGGCGAAATCGCTAACTTAACAAGCGAAAATGATGCAGTTGCTCCTGAAAATAAGGCTGATGAGGCATCTTTATCACAACTCACTTTAGTGATTAAACTCAGTGAAAAAGTCGCCAAACATCATATTCGAAAAATGAACTGTTTACGCCGTTGTTTAACCCAAAAACAAATGCTTCAAAAACGTGGTTACCCAACACGCATGCACATTGGCGTAGCCATCAACAATGAAACTCTTAAAGCCCACGCTTGGTTAACCTACCAAGGCAAAATCATCAACGACAGTGGCGACGTAACAACCCGTTATAGTGAATTAAAAGCGAAGAACGAACAGGCAATACTCAGAAGTTTTAAATAACTCGCATCATTGGTTAATTGGTGGAAGTGTTTTTCATACCTCACTCACACAATGCGTTTGAAACCATAATTGGGTTAAAATTGCATACAACATATCCACATTCAAATACCCATTCGGATTATCAACCACCGCGTCAAATTCACGCAACAAAATTCCATTGTCTAACAACCCTAAATCTTGCAACCCCTCATGCGAAAGCAACTTACGTAACTCATCCTTATTACTGCGCACCAAATTCGCAAAATGATGGTCAAACACCACTTTATGCTTATTCCAACACACCGACTCAGGCAAATAATCTTGCATCGTTTGCCGTAACAACCACTTAGGGTAAATTCCCTGAATCAACAACTTCTCAGGAACCGCAAAGCTAAACTCAACCACATCGGTATCAAAAAACGGATGCCGCACATCAACTCCATAACCACTCGCCACTTTCTGATAAGAACGCATAGCATTATATGTCGACGTTGCCTTCAAACCAGAATACCTAGCATGTTTACCCGGCTCAAACGTAGCAGAAAACGGATTACCAAACCTCAACGCTTCTTCTTTAACCTGTATTACCGACAACGCCGATAACCACGGCGGGCTTTCATGAGCATTCACAGGCACATTTCGCACCAGCTTAAGTAAATGTTGAATACGGTTAGGCATAAACAGGTTATACAAAGACCGAGCAACCGGCTCGTTAAGCGCTTTACAACCTTTAATTACCTCATTAACAACCCCCAACTCCCCTTTAAACAAACGCGAACGATAAGAAGCACTATGCCCCCAACAGGTTTCATCGCCACCATTACCGGTTAACAAAACACCAGCACCAACCCCATGAATTACCGACAATTCTTGATGATACTTAGGTGACAATACCACACCTGGGCTATCATAATCGCTAGGGTACAACTGAGCAAAAGTACTCAACTCAAACTGGTCTAAGTCAATATAATGTTGATGCGTCAAACCAAGCTTTTCAATCATATCGTTAATATTATTGCTTTCATCACAACTTGTTGTATTTTTATAACGATGCGACAAGGTATGTAACTCAGCACAACTTACCGCGTTTTCACCATTTAACAACTGATGAGCAATAGCCGTAACCGAGGTAGAATCCATACCACCACTCATTTGACAAAAAACAGGAGAATACCCAGCATTATTATTAATTGCCAACCTATTACTAACACTAGTTTTCAACAACTCAAAAAAGTGTTCCTTATAATCATCAACGTTTTTATACACCACAGAAAAGTCAGGATTAATATCCCAAAACGGCGTAATTTTAATACCCAGTTCATCACTATATTCCAAGCAACTCCCCAAAGGTAAACGCGATATTTCATTAAACATAGAAATATTAGGATCAGGTCTACCCGACAACCACTGACTAATAGCCACTTTATTAACCGTAGGCGTTATATTAACAACGTGGGTAAGTATTTTAGCGTCTGAAGCAATACAAAATATGCCATCTAGCTTTATATAAAACAACGCTCTACCACTAAACGGATCAATAGCGCCGCATAAACGCTTCGACTTGTTATCCCAAAAAATAGTATGAAAGTTACCCTTAACGTACGAAAATGCCTTGGCACCTAACGCTTGATAAGCGCTCAATAGCAGTTGATCATCTGATAACTCACTGGCATTGTCAGTATTAAAACGAGAACCACACAACGCAGGTAAATCTAATTTATTATCAACCCTGTTATTACCCACAACCTCACAAGACAAGGACGACAAATGCTGTAACTGCTGAAAATATGATCCGTTACTAGCCTTAACACAATCCGAAAAGTTATTAGCAGAAACAGCACAATTATTTAAATAAGACACTAAATGAATAGTATGGCTAGCGGTTGAAATTTTACTTGTAGACGCATTTTCTTTATGAATAGGGGTGCGAGAAAGCAAATTTTCGATAATAGAATTCGTAATACACGAATGAGTATTTGGTGTTATAACGGCAAAAAGGTTGTCCATGCGTACCTTAATATATATTTATTGAATAGCTAAAAACGCTTAATAGTAATAGAAAAGGTTATCTATAAATATAAGTGTTTTCTTATGCATATTTTGTCGTATTTTATACAAAAAGTCATTAAAAAAACATACAAAGTAAAGTATTATACTAATTCAAATTAAATGTTTGCTCAAAAAGTGTTCAACCTATTGGAAGTATTGATATAATTGCGGTGTCAGTTTTTTTTACATATCTAAAATTATAAAAACTAAAATATTATTTGTTTAGTCGTAATGTACTGAAATAAAAAGAGATTATACTTAAGGCGCGCTTATTGCATTTCAATTGCTGATATTATTTGAAAACTGTTTTTTTTATGTAAACCACTGGAGAAGTAAAAATGTTGAAGAAATGGACACTAGGATTGATTCTTCTTACGACTAGCTTAGTTTCACAAGCTACCCTTATAACGCACGACGTTGATTCTGTAGATATGGCAGGTATTTCTGTAACTGCTTTTTTTGATGGTGGTGGTCAAGAAACATTAATTTGGTCAGCATTAACCTCAACGCTTGGCGGCGTTGATAACGGTAACTGGTCATTAAAACTTGATGGAAAAACCTTTGGTGATTATGACCAATCAACACAAACCTTTTTCGGTTTATGGGTACTAACCAACAACTCTTCTACGCAAGATATTGTAGGTTTAACTATTGACGCAGGTTCACAAGGTTTTTACTTTGACACCATCAGCGGATATAACCCACTTTTTCCTGTTGTAGGTGATGGTGATCATACACCAGGTTCTGGCCCAGGTCGTACATTTGACTCATCTGATATGACAGTTTCTGCTTCTTTTTCTGATTTGTTTAGTGGTCCAGATTTATATGGTAAATTAAACCTACAATGGGCAACGGGCGAAAGTTTAATATTAGGTGAATCTTTTAGCTTTGTAACTGATACCGACAAAGCAACGGTTCCAGAGCCAAGCACATTATTCACTTTTGCACTTGGTTTAATTGCATTAACAAGTTTACGTAAAAAATCTTCAGGGAAGTAATTGAAATGAAAACGAATACAAACAACACCCAACAACCTGTTACAAGTAAAGCTGTTTACACAAAACCTGTATTGAAAAATGCCGGTAGTTTAGCTGACTTAACCCAAGGTTTTTCTGGCAGTATTCCAGACGAGCAAGGTGGCCATACTAAACGGAATCCTTTCCAGGGCTAATTCCTAAATATTAAACAATCCTTACTAGTTAGATTAATAATATTAATCATATTAGCTAAGGGTTGTTTAATACGTTTACTATCAAATGAATCCTTTATTTAATTTACCATTGCATGGTGTTTTTTGTGCGCCTTTTTGTTGTGCTGAAAAAAACAATTTACCTATTCAAATTGATTTGGACTTTACCAGTACTACTGTACCCAACACGACATTAACCAGTAATACAGGAGAACCCATATGGTCAATGGTAGACAAAGGTGAACGCTATTATAGTGAAGTAAACTTATTTAAAAGTGAATTTCACCACAGTAACAAGCATGAGCTTCATAAAAGTAACATAAACAACCGTTACTATTTACAGATAAATTGCCAAGGTAGTGGGTTATTTAAAATAAGTAAAAAGGCAATTAGTATAAACTGGCAAGCACAAGGCACAGGCGCTGATCATTATTTTCAAACATTAGCAATCGCCCTAAATCTAGAGCTTAACAACGTACTATGTATTCATGCCAATGCACTGGCGTATAAAAACAAAGCCATTGCTATTATGGCACCAAGCAGAACAGGAAAAACAACCTTAACAGCGGCATTAAGCCAACAAGGTTTTGCTTTAATGACAGACGACATGGTCGCGTTGCATGAAATAAAAGCGCAAGAACAAGACAACAGTAATAAAGCTTATAAAATTTACCCTAGTTGGCCAGTAGCAAGAATGTGGCCCGACTCATTAAAAGATATACCGTTTACAGAAAATCAAGAACACCAAAAAGTACATGAAAAATTTGAAAAACGCACAGTAAACTTAACAAAAACAAAAGCGGTTGAATTTTGTGAACAACCTAAAGAATTACAGGTAATTTATTTATTAAATAGATTACCGCCAGAACAAACAAAAGAGCAAATAAAAGAACATGAAATTAATAAAGAAACTAACACAAAAAACAACAATAAACCGATTGGTGAAATAGTTTCAATTGGCACAGCACAAGCACTTATATTATTATTACAAAATAGCATACTGGGTAGTTGTTACAGCGCATTAAAATTAGAAAAGTCACGACTACAAGCCTTTTCAACTTTATTAGAAAACATAGCGTTTAAACAAATAAACTACCCAAGTGGTAAAGAACACCTAAACGAAATAGGCGAATTGATAAAAAAAGATCTAGAATCTTATCCCTAATTCGAAACGAATAAATTGAACAAATGTAGGGTTGGACTTCAGTCCGCCAAAAAAATCAGCGAAATTCGCTGGCACGTTTAACCTGTTTAAACAAAAAATAGCAATGGAAGCAAACTGTTATGGTAGACACAAAAGGAATAATACAAAACAATATCAATACCTTTGCCTTATTTTATAGAATGGCAGATATTATTGTTATTTCGCTAAGCCTCGCCCTTGCGTTATTTTTATACAGCGCAACCTACAACCAAGAATACTTTATAATGTGCTTAGTTGGCATTATTGCTTACAGCTTCAGTGCCGAAGCGCTCGCATTATATCGCTCTTGGCGATCAGGCTATTTTAATGAAATTGTTTTCTATACCTTTCTCTCTTGGGCTATTGCAGCCATTATCATACTTACCTACTTGTTCTTCACCAAAACAAGCGAAGCGTACTCTCGTGTTACCATTGGTATTTGGTTCGCTATCACCTTTTTTGGGCTAGTGGGTTGGCGCTATGTTTTTGCCTTGTTTTTAGTGAAAGTGCGTACCAAAGGCTATAACTCACGCAGAGTTGCCATTATTGGCTTAACCAGTGGCGGCCAGCGCCTAGCACAACAAATACTTGACCACCCAGAAACAGGGTATCGCTTAACCGCCATGTTTGACGACAGAACCCCAGAGCGTATTGAAAAAACCTATCACCAATACCTTCAAGGATCAATTAAAGAGGGCGTAGAAAAAGCCAAAAACAACCAGTTTGACGTAGTATATGTAGCACTGCCCATAACCGCAGAAAAACGCATAAAAGAAATACTCTATTTACTAGGCGACACCACTGCTAACGTACAACTCGTACCAGATTTATTCATATACTCACTCATGAAAGCCAGAATGTCGCACGTAGGTAATATTCAAACCCTCAGCGTGTACGACAACCCCATGCAAGGCGCAAGTGCCGCCTTTAAACGTGCAGAAGACATCCTTTTATCCTTAGCCATATTGTCTATTATTGCCGTACCCTTACTGGTTATCTCTATTGCTATAAAATGTACCTCACGCGGGCCAATACTCTTTAAACAAGACCGATACGGCCTAGACGGCAAAAGAATAAAAGTATGGAAATTTAGATCCATGACCGTCACCGAAAATGCCGACAAAGTAGTACAAGCCACCAAAGGCGATACACGTATAACCCCCTTTGGCGCTTTCTTACGCAGAACCTCGTTAGACGAACTACCGCAATTTTTCAACGCCCTAAAAGGCGACATGTCAGTAGTAGGGCCAAGGCCACACGCCGTGGCCCACAACGAAGACTACCGAAAACGGGTTGACTACTACATGCTACGCCACAAAGTAAAACCCGGCATAACAGGCTGGGCACAAGTAAACGGCTGGCGTGGCGAAACCGACACCGTAGACAAAATGGCAATGCGCATACAATTTGACCTTGAATACATACGTAACTGGTCACTGTGGTTAGACTGCAAAATAGTACTATTTACTATATTTAAATCATTCAACGACAAAAACGCATACTAAGTACAAAAATTGTAGGTTGGGCTTCAGCCCGCCAAAAATGTGATTCAAATTACATTTAACTTGTATTTTAATTGTAGGGTTGGACTTTAGTCCGCCAAAGAATGTGATTTAACTTACATTTTAATTGCATTTAACTTGTAGGGTTGGACTTTAGTCCGCCAAAGAATGTGATTTAACTTACATTTTAATTGCATTTAACTTGTAGGGTTGGACTTCAGCCCGCCAAAAATGTGATTCAAATTACATTTAACTTGCATTTAACTTGTAGGGTTGGGCTTCAGTCCGCCAAAAATTTGATTTAACTTGCATTTTAATTGCATTTAACCTGTAGGGTTGGGCTTCAGCCCGCCAAAGAATGTGATTTAACTTGCATTTTAATTGCATTTAACTTGTATTTTAATTGTAGGGTTGGACTTTAGTCCGCCAAAAGAACTTGATGTAAAAAATGTGTTAGGCCTTAACCCCTAATTCAAAACAATATAAACGGATATTAACGAGCTGTAATAATGAACACAAAACCTAGGCAACAATCACAATACGATTTTGTAAAAGATCACGACCAGGTTTACTTCGACTTACTACGCCTAGCTCGTATCACTGAACACAATGAAAACGATCAAAACAACAAAGAAGTATACAAAAAGGCAGCCATAACGGCACTAAACCAACTACCGTTATACGCCAAAACACACAAACGCCTAATACCACTATTAAACGCAAAAGCACACAAACTAAATATATATGATCAACTGTTACCACAAAGCCAACAACTACTAACCACCTACACACAGCAAGGCATAGTGACAGAACTCGCAAAAAAACAACAACTGAACAACATAATAGAAAAATTGTCAGAACATAACATACCGCTAATTTTACTAAAAGGCGCAGCGTTCGCCGGGGTATTATACAGCCCACAAGCGCCTAGAACATCGAATGACCTAGACATACTCATTCAAAAAAAACACTGGCATCAAACAGTTGAAATAATTAAGAAATTAATGAACTACACACAAAAACCACAGCCAGACGTATTTGGTGATCTTTATGAACTCTCGTTTATACCCAAAACAAAGGTGGGCGCAGCGTTAGATCTACATAGCTCACTAATACACCCAATATTATTTAATATTAATGAACAACAACTGTGGGAAAATAGTATTAACCACCCAAGTTACAACAACAACTTGGTAAAAATATTATCGCCAGAGCATGCCTTAATACACCAAGCATTACACGCTTATAAAGACATGGACTTTGGTAAATACAACTTGGTAGACAGTCATGAATTAATCAGTGTTAAAAAACCTGACATTCAAAAAACAATAGCCATAGCAAAAGAGTGGGGCGCAACTAACTCACTATACGTACTATTAAAAAACTGCGTAGTGATTATGGCAACTGAACTAGAAAATGACATAAAAACAGTTATAACAAATAATTTGTTAAAACAAATAAAACCAAGTGTTATAACGTGTAATATTTTGATAAGGTTGATAAAATCACGTTTTACGCAGCCAGTAGAAAATAAAAAAACGCTAGGGTACCGAATCAACCAAATAGTAGGGCAGTTTATATTTACGGGTAGTGCATTTAGGCCTTTAAAGTTGCAGTGGTTGTTTTTGAAGTCAATGCAAACAACCAAAAGATAAATGAGTAAATATTGTTAATTATATTGCGTTACTAATAACGAATATAACTCAAGATTCAGGACTTAAAATTTGAAAAATGGGCAAACGGACATGAGCTTAGAAAACATTAAAATCGGTATCATCGGCCTTGGTTATGTAGGGCTTCCTTTAGCGGTAGAATTTGGTAAAAAGTTCCCTACGTTAGGATTTGATATTAACCAACAACGTGTTGATGATTTGTTAGCAGGGCACGATTTTACACTAGAAGTAAGCAGTGAAGAACTAAAGCAAGCTACTCACATCAATTATTCATCACAAACTGCTGATTTAGCATCATGTAATGTTTATATTGTTACTGTACCTACACCAATTGATGCGCATAAACAGCCTGATTTAACACCACTTATTAAAGCCAGTGAGATGTTAGGTAAAGTGATAAATGTTGGTGATATTATTATTTATGAGTCAACCGTATATCCTGGCGCTACAGAAGATGTTTGTTTACCTGTAGTTGAAAAAACATCGGGCTTAACCTTCAACCAAGACTTTTTTGCAGGTTACTCACCAGAGCGAATAAACCCTGGAGATAAAGAACATCGAGTAACCGGTATATTGAAAGTAACCAGTGGGTCAACCCCTGAAATAGCTGAAAAAATTGATCAAATTTATCGTTCAATTATCACCGCAGGCACACATAAAGCTGCATCTATTAAAGTAGCTGAAGCAGCCAAGGTTATTGAAAATACTCAGCGTGATGTAAATATTGCTTTGATTAATGAATTAGCCATTATCTTTAATAAATTGAATATTGATACTTTAGACGTATTAGAAGCCGCAGGTACAAAATGGAACTTTTTACCATTTCGTCCAGGCTTAGTAGGTGGTCATTGTATTGGTGTTGATCCTTATTATTTAACGCATAAAGCTGAATCAATTGGCTATCACCCAGAAGTTATATTAGCTGGCCGTCGTATTAACGATAATATGGGTAAATACGTTGTATCTCAACTTATTAAAACAATGTTGAATAAAGGTATTCAAGTTAAAGGCGCTAATATTCTTGTTTTAGGGTTGACCTTTAAAGAAAATTGCCCAGATATTCGTAACACAAAAGTTATTGATATTGTTTCAGAGCTGCAAGAATATAAAGTCAATATTGAAGTTTATGACCCGTGGGCAAACCCCACTGAAGCTATTAAAGAATATGGCGTTGAGCTGATTTCAGTGCTTAAGCACAATCATTACGATAGTGTTGTTTTAGCGGTAGCGCACGATGAATTTAAAAAATTAGAACTAGCTGAGCTTGACAAATATGTGAAAAATAAATCGGTTATCTACGATTTAAAAAACGTATTGCCTAAGTCCATAGTTGATTTAAGACTTTAATATTTTGAACCGTGGTGGAATGGAAATGAAAATAATATATCGAAAAATTAGGCTTTTATTATTAGCATTAAGAACTCAGTTTCTTCGCTCTTATTATAAAATGAATATTGGCGATGGTACCCTAATGTCACTTCAAGCAAAGCTTGATAAGACTAATCCTAAAGGTATAAATATAGGTAATGATTCTTTTATTGCTTTTGGTGCAACAATACTTACACATGATTTTGTAAGAAGTTTACATACTGATACATACGTAGGCAATCAAACATTTATTGGTGCAAATTCTTTAATTATGCCAGGTATAAAAGTTGGGAATAATTGTATCGTAGGAGCTGGGAGTGTAGTTACTAAAGATGTTCCTGATAATAGTTTAGTAGCAGGTAACCCTGCGCGTATATTAAAAAATAATATTAAAGTGACAAAATACGGCAAACTGATTGATGAATAATGTATTGCACATCGTTACAGACTACCCTGATGATGTTAATTCAGTGTACACAAAAGCTGTTAAAAATTTATTAGATGTAACAGAGAAAGGACTTAACCATCAAGTTATTTCTATAGTAAGGAAAAGTGGCTTTAAGTTTGAAATTCATAGACCAACCAATAGCTTAATTGTATTAATAATTCCTAAAGTAAAGCTAGCTATAGCAAATATTATTGTTATGAGGATTGCGTATACAAAACTTTGTAATGTTGTAGGTTCAGAATATTTTGACAAAATTAATATTGTACATGCACATAAGTTAACAATAGACGGCTTATTAGGTTGGATTGTAGCTAAATTTAATAAGAAAAAACTTGTGATTAGTATACGTGGCAGCACAGACGTAAAATGGGTTAATGGCGATATATTAGGTCGTCCTATTTATAAAAAAATATTTAATTTTTCTAATCATAAATTTTGGGTAAGTGCATGGGCTAAGAAAATAATAATAAATAAATTAAGTATTCAAGGATATCACTTTTCTGAATCGTTATTACCCAATATTTGTCATGTTAACTTTAATAGCAACAAAACCATTAATATTACAAATAAATTTATTTTTATCGGTCGTTTAGATTCTGGTGATACTAAAGGTTTACTGAAAGTTATTCAGGCAGTATCTTCTATTTCTGAAGCTAGTTTGGATATTTTTGGTAGTTTTAGTTCTTCACAATTGCATTATTTAGAATCATATATTTCTGGTTTAGGTACTAGTAACCGTATCTCGCTTCTTGGGCGCATAGATAATGAAATATTAAAAGATAAATTATCTGGGTACTGTGCTTTACTTGTGCCTAGTAACCCTGAAACGTTTGGTATCTCTTATATTGAAGCACTTGCCCAAAACATTCCTATCCTTGGTAGTAAAAATGCAGGTGTAAGTGGTTATTTTAATAATAAATCTTATGTAAGGTTGGTTGAAGAAAGTCATCAACAACAAATCTTAAGTTGTGTTGAATATTTTTTGGCTAATCAACAACAAATAAAAAATGAATTACATAAAGAAATTCATGAAGGTAAGCTTGATTTTTTGTCAGATAAAAGTATTAAAATCAAATATATAAGCGTATTAGAAAGGGTGGTCAAAAGTGACATCTAAATGGAGTAAACTCTTTACTTTTTCTGAGCAAATTGGAAGTTCTGGTTTTAATTTTATTATTATCGTTATTTTATCTAAAATACAATCGGAAAATGTTGCCTTATTTGGTTTAATGTATTCCTTTTCGTTAGTTTATATAGCATTACTTAAAAACGGTGCTTTAAATTTCTATCTTACCAATGGTAATAAATCTGTAAAATTTTTCTTATATCTCATTAGAATAGCAATCATTAATTTATATTCTAATTGTTTTATATTTTTTCTTATTTGTTTCAGTTTACTAACAGCTCCTGAACTAGGTTTATATATACCTGTTTTTTTGTTTTATATAGCTATCGAAATTAATAGGGTTTATTTATTTTCTGTTCATAAAGAGTTTGTTGTTCTGTGTGTTAATAGCTCTTGTTATGTATCAATTTTAGGTTTAATTTATTTGTTTTCTATAGAAGTAAATGTTGCATTTTTTTATGGTGTTTTAATTCAACTTCTAACATTTATGTTTATATATTTTAACCGTTTTAAGCTAGCTGATGAATACCATATTGACAAGCATAACTTTGATAAAATAGGTCGTGATAGCTTTTTACTTACCGCTTCCTACTCCACTTATGCACATGGCCCATTATGGCTGTTATATGCGATTAATGATGATCTAGCTAAACTTTTAATACAAATAAGGAATATTTTCCAACCTGTTCAAATGCTGTCTAGAGTTGTTGATATGTATGAGAAGAGGCGTAGCGGTTCAGGTGAATATTCTTATCTTATATTTAAGAATAACTTTAAGTTTCAAGTTTATTGTTCAGCGCTTTTTTCTGCTATTTGCGCACTTATTGGTTATTTTGCTTTTGAATACATTTATGGGGAATATGATGAATCAAACTTGTTATTGTTAATTGTTATATATTCACTTGTTTGTATTTTAACTTTTTTATCAAAACCTGTAGAAACTTATTTTTATAAAATAAAAAATTTAAAACCTATTATAAAAAGCCGAATGATAGCATCTATTTTAATTGTATTAACTTGCCCTTTTCTATTTTTATTTCAATCTGAATACTCGCTAATATTGTTGTTATTAGCTTTAAATATTATATGGTCTGTTATTATTATTTTGAATTTTATTACTATCAACAAATTAGCTAACTCAAAATGGTAAAACCAATAGTGAAACAATTAAACTTCAGTTATAACCAAACAGGCGTAACTAAGCATGAATGCTAAAGTTTTCAAAAAAAGATTTATAAGTAGTTTACTTTTTTTACTGTTATTTATGTCTGATGCGGTTATACGTATTAGAGGTTATGAAGATAAAAGTATCGATTTGCAAGTAGTATTAAAATTTACAATTTTAATACTTTGTTTCATTGTAGGTCTCAATTCATTGAAATATAAAAAGTTTTATAGTTTAAATTATATGGTTTTGTCTTTTTTAGGTTTATTTGTGATTTCATCATCATACTCGCCTAATTTTTTATATAGCCTTTATCTCTCATTTACTTATATAGCAGTGTTTTTATTTATTTTTTACTGTTTTATGAATTTAGAATTTGAAACTATAATTAATGTAGCTGTAAAAGCATTTTTTGTTTTTGCTGTTATATCGTTATTTTTATATGTTTTTATTCCTAATTTAGGGCGGTTTGCATATTGGTCAAATGATGTTTTTTATGTGAGTAATAGAATGAGTGGTTTAGCAGGTAGTGCGAATAATTTTGCCCGTATTATGGTTGTCTATTTCATTCTCTTGGTTTTCTATAAAACATTTTTACTTAAATTTTATTCACTAAAGTTTTTATACTTTCAAATGTTATTATCCCTTACTTGCCTATTATTAACAGGCAGTCGTACAACTATAGCTGCTTTGATGGTTTCAGTAATAATATCTTATTATTTACACTTTAAAAAACAGGATAAAGCTTATTTATTTGTTGGTTTTAGTATATTAATTGTTGGTTTATATTTTCTTTACCCTAGTGTTTCTATGTATCTTTCAAGGCATGATGGTACAGATTTAACGACTTTTACTGGTCGTGTGTTTATTTGGGATGTTGCAATAGAGCTAGTGCAAAATAGTTTCTTATTTGGTTATGGTACAGGCTCTTCAGTTATTATATTTCCTGACTATCTTCAACAAATTGGTTTTAAAGCATCTCATGCACACAATATGTATTTACAGATACTTTTATCTGTTGGTTTTGTAGGCCTTGTAAGCTTTTTATTTATTATTTTGTGTAGTTTAAAAGATTTATTAAAATCAAAAAACTATGGAATGATATCTATTCTTATATTAATCCTACTGGTTGGTTTTTTAGAATCAGCTGCGATAGCATTAACGGCTAACATGTTTACAATTATACTTTTTATCGGCCTTATAGAGTCAAAAATAAGGTGCAACAATACAATAAATCTAAATGAAAATGGTGACGAATAGTGACAAAAATTAAACTTATTATTTATTATATGTTTTTTTATAATTTACCCCATTCCCGCTATTTATCATTTTTTAGTTCATGTCGTTGTTGGTATTTGAATAAAGTATTAAAAGTACTCAGTAGCACTGTTTCTACAAAAATTGAAAATCGGGTTTATTTAAGTAATTTTAAAAAAGTAAAAATTGGTAGTGGCTGCAGAATAAATGAAAATGTGTTTATTCAAGGTGCAATTATCGGAGATAAAGTATTAATTGCACCTAATGTTTCTATTTTATCTAAATCGCATAATCATTCATCAGTAGAGATTCCTATTGTTGATCAAGGTGAAACTGAAGATAATCCCCCCATAATAGGATCTGATGTATGGATCGGAAGAAGTGCAATAATTCTTCCTGGTGTAAAAATAGGTGACGGTGCAATTATTGGTGCCTGTTCTTTTGTAAATAAAGATGTCGAACCTTATACAGTTGTGGCTGGTGTACCAGCTAAATTGATAAAGTATAGAAAGTAACTAAATAAATCAACAGTTTAGATGTATTAATGGAGTATATTTACTAAATGTCTAGGATAGAATTTTTAGGTGCACCCATGGACAGCTTATCAATGAGTGAGAGTGTTGCTCATATAGAAGATAAGCTAGTAAAAGGTGAATTTTTGCAACATGTTGTTGTTAATGTGGCTAAGTTAGTGCACATGCAAACCGACAATGTGTTAGCCGATTCAGTGAAAGCGTGCGATATGATCAATATTGACGGCATGGGCGTGGTGTTAGGCGCTCGCTTTTGTGGGCATAACATTACAGAACGGGTTGCCGGGGTTGATTTATTTCATGAGCTACTCGCCATGAGTGCCAAACGTGAGTTTCCTGTATTTTTACTTGGTGCAGAAGAAGCAGTTGTGGCTAAAACCGCTGAAAAAGTGAAAAAGAGTAATCCAAATTTAATATTGGCTGGCTATCATCATGGCTACTTCTGGAACAATGAGGAAGCTGTTGTTGAGTTAATAAAAAATTCTGGCGCTAAATTATTGTTTGTTGCTATTACCTCACCCAAAAAAGAGAACTTTATAAACAAGTGGCAAGACAAGCTAGGTGTTGATTTTGTGATGGGGGTTGGCGGCACGTTTGACGTAGTAGCAGGCAAAGTAAAACGCGCCCCTGTATGGATGCAAAACTACGGCTTAGAATGGCTTTATCGTATTATTCAAGAGCCGGGCAGAATGTGGAAACGTTATTTGGTTACAAACAGTAAATTTGCGTGGTTATTGGTTAAAGAACGTTTTTTGAACCGCACAAAGTAATACCAGTTTCATTAATTAGGTGCTCTATTTTATACGCAGGAAAAACAGCCAAATACAAGGCATTTATTTAATAACTAGTTGTTCTAATTATTAAATAACGTGGTAGTTGGTTGTTTTAACCAGTAGAAATGATCACATAGTTAGTGAGATTGGTATAACTGTATTGTTTGGTTTTATTTAAAACTATAAATTGAATTAGAAGAGAAAAACATGAAAATAGGAATTATTGTAGGAACAAGGCCAGAAATTATAAAAATGGCACCTGTGATCAGGGAATGTCAAAAAAGGGAAATTCCTTTTTTTATAATTCATTCCAATCAGCATTATTCAGCAGAAATGGACAGCATTTTCTTTGATGAATTACATTTACCTGCACCTAGCTATAATTTAGGTGTTGGCTCGGGTTTGCATAGTAACCAAACGGGTAACATTTTAATTAAAATGGAACCCATATTAGTTGAAGAAAAGCCAGACGTAGTACTAGTGCAGGGCGATACTAATACGGTATTAGCAGGGGCACTTGTTGCGTCTAAGTTAAATATTAAAGTAGGGCATATTGAAGCCGGTTTGCGTAGTTACGACCGCACCATGCCAGAAGAAACTAACCGTATAATGACGGATCATATCAGTGAATATTTATTTGCTGTGGGGCCAAACCAAGAGAAAATTTTAAAAGCAGAAGGCATAAGCGACGACAAAATTTATACGGTAGGTAATACCGTGTCAGATTCGCTTTTTCAGCATTTAGAAATTTCAGCCCAAAAAAGTACTATTTTAAAAGACTTAGCACTTAGTGCTGGTGAGTATTTTTTGGTTACTGCGCATCGTGCCTCCAACGTAGACATTCAGTCAAACCTTATGGAGCTGTTGCATTTGTTTGACGAAATGCACGCAAACTACACGGGTACTATTGTTTGGCCTATTCACCCAAGAACACAAGCCAAGTTAAAAGAGTTTGCTATTGAAGTACCTAAGTATTTACAGCTTATTCCGCCAGTGGGTTATTTAGATTTTATTCAGCTACAAAAACACGCCAAATTAATTTTAACTGACTCAGGCGGTATTCAAGAAGAAGCGTGTTTATTAGGTGTGCCAAGTCTTACCCTGCGTGAAAACACAGAACGCCCAGAGGCGGTTGAAGTGGGTGCAAGTGAATTGGTTGGCCGTAATGCTGAAAAAGCCGTTAATGCTGCTAAACAATGGTTAAGCCGTAGCGATTACACGTGGAAAAACCCGTTTGGTGACGGCCATGTAGCTGAAGCTATTCTTGATATTATAACGGGTGATAGTATAGCTTTAATTGATCAGCCTATTGTTGCAAAAAACGAAACCATTGCTGTTGTGGGTATGGGCTATATGGGCTTGCCTATTGCCAGTTTGTTAGCGCAAGCAGGTTACAGTGTGAGTGGTATTGATTTAAATAAAGACAAAGTTGATGCCATTAACCGTGCAGAATGCCCGTTTGATGAAGTAGGCTTACCTGAGCTAATTAACAAAGTGGTTACGCAAGGTTATTTAAAGGCGACTACTGACATTCCGTGTTCTGATACGTATTTAGTGGCTGTTCCTACACCACACAAAAACAATAGTTGTGATCGCAGTTATGTTTTTGCCGCGGCAGACGCTATTGCAAAAGTGGCTAAAACAGGGCAAACGGTAATAGTTGAATCAACCATTTCACCACAAACCAGTATTGAGGTAGAAAAACGTTTTGCGGCAGCAGGCATTAAGGTTGATGTGGTGCATTGTCCTGAGCGTGCTATTCCGGGTGCTACTTTGCATGAGCTTGTGAATAATGATCGTATTATTGGCGCTAGCAGTGCCGTGGCGCAGCAAAAAGTAAAAGCGATTTACCAAAGTTTTGTTAAGGGTGAAGTGTTTTTAACGGATTTAACCACGGCAGAATGTGTGAAGTTGGTTGAAAACACATCACGCGATGTCAGTATTGCCTTTGCTAATGAGCTTTCGCAAGTGTGTGAAGAGCTTGATGTTGATGTGTATGAGGTTATTCGTTTAGCGAACCGTCATCCTCGCGTTAATGTGTTAACACCTGGCCCGGGCGTTGGTGGTCATTGTATTCCTATTGATCCTTGGTTTTTGGTTGAAAACACCAAAGCAGGTGAGTTTGTGCGTTTAGCCCGTGCTATAAATGACAGAAGACCTATTGAGCTAGCTAATAAAGTTATTGAGCAAGCAAAAAGCCAAGGGGTTCAAAAAATTGGTATTTTGGGTGTGGCGTATAAGCCGAATGTGGATGATTGCAGAGAAACCCCAGCAGAGCCGTTAGTGCATACGTTGCAGCAGGCTGATTTACAAATTAAGTATCATGACCCGTATGTACCACAATGGTCGGTAGAGCGTGTTAACGAGGTAGATGAATTATTAGCGTGGGCTGATGTTGTTGTGTTGGTAACCGCACATACATGTTATAAAACGCTAAAAGCGAGTGATACGTTAATTGATGCGTGTGGTTTATTACGATAACTTGTTAATATAGTTTTATTAGTTTTTCAATAATGGTATTTTGATGCCAATAGCTAAAATTAAATAAAAATATACGGCGTTCGTTGGTAGATGAAAATTAAAGTCTGCCAGCGAATGCAGTAAAATTGCGGTAACTGCGCAAAAGCTTGCAATTTGTAACCCGTGTAAGCTGGTTGTTTTTCCTTTCTTGTTTTTCTTTAAGCCTGTAACCAGTTTTGTCAGTAGTAATATTGTTGCTATGGCGAGTAAGCTAAAGCCTATTATGCCCTGGTTGGTTAATAGCTCTAAATACTCGTTGTGTGCTCGTTTAGACATAGCTGAATAGCCTAATGTTGCTGATTTATATTTGTGTTGCAAAATTGGGTAGGTGCCAGCGCCCATGCCAACTATTGGGCTTTCTTTTATTATAGCGAAAGCGGTTTGGTGCATTAAGTCTCGGCCGTTTGGGGTATAGCCTTGAGAGTCAAGCCGTTTGGTTAATGTGTCGGTAACGCCTGTTGCTAATACCATGATGCCAACTGCAAGCATACTAACGGCTAATGCGCCTACTTTTTTTACTTTTTGTTTTGTTGATTTGTTTTGCTGTAACAGTACGCACAAAAATGTGATGGCAATGCTAATAATAAAAATTGAGTTACCACCCCTTGAGGCCGTTTTAAATAAAGCGGTGATCATAATTAATAGGCTGAGTAAATAAATGCTGTTGGCTGATATGAGTAAGTCGACAATTTTGGCGCGTTTGCCTTTGCCTATTTTTGTTCTATTTTGTTTGATGTTAGCGTAAAGCAAGCCGTAGCCTAACGGTATGGTTAATGTTAAGAATGAAGCGTAATGATTTTGATAGCTGAAGGTGCCGTGCGCTGCTTTTTGCCATGAGGCTGTCCAAGGTGGAATAGAGCTTATAAGATCAAAGCCGCCATTGGTGTAGTGATTTATTAGGGAGTATAGGGCGATAATAGCCGATACAAAAAATAGGGTGTTTGCTAAGGCGAGTATGCGTTTTTTTGTGGTTAACAAACACAGTGTAAGGATGAACACGGTTATATAGCTGGTGTGTTTTATTAGTTCTACCAGTGTTACGTTGGGGGCTATGCTAATGGTTTGCCAATGGTTGCTGGCGTTTGTGCTAATCGGTAAAGGGATTATTTGTATTATTTGAAATAACAGCCATGCGCCAAGTAAAAATAACGGAGCTTTTAGGCTGGTTAGTGTTTGGTATTGGCTCTTTGTGTGGCTTGTATTCTGTGCATTATTAGTATTGCTAGTGAAAAAGTATATTGCGCCAAGGCTGAAAATGCTGATGCAAAAAAGTAAGTATTGCCAAACAATCTCGCCGCCATGTGGCAAAGGCATAATAAATATGGTGATCAACAAGGCGATAAACACTTTTGTATGTGACGTAGGTGCAAGTTGAGTTTGTTGGTTTGTAGTTATTTGCTTTGTTTCCCTACTCATTGCTTGCTTCTCTTAGGTATTTATTTAGTCGGTTAATGTGCCATTGTTTGGTGAGTAAGGGTTCTAATTCTTTTAATCGTTGATATTTTTTAGCGGAATCAAGTGTGAGTAAGGCATAAGATGTTTGTAATGCTTTTTTAATTACTTTAGTAATTTGGTTTTTTGCTTGTTGGCTTTGCTGGCTTAGTTCGGTTTGTTGCTCTTGTTGCAGTAGCGACCAGTGTTTGAAGATTAGTGGAATAATAATGTGCTGGTTTCTTTTTTCATACGGGCCTAAAAAAATGGCGTTTGTTAGGGCGTTTTCTAGTGCATTTTTTAGTTCGTGATTAATATTTATGGCGTTTGTTTCGGTTTGATTACTATAAAAATTAGCAAGCCTTGCCCAGGCGTAATCCCAAGTGGGTTGATGCTGTGTGGCAAGTTGGTAGGATGCTTCTGCCAGTTGTGTGTATTGGTTTGTGGTGTTTGTTGTATCTGTTTTTATTAATTGTTCGTAAAAGCGCGCTAAAAGTAAATGACTGTTGGCGTCTAACGGGTTTATAGCGAGTGATTTTTTTAGTCTGGCGACCATGCTGTTGGCGAGTGTTTCGTCAACAATAGCTTGTTGTTCTGTTGGTTGATTTTCTTCTCTCTGGTGTTTTTCCCATTCGGTAATGATTGTTTCGGGTCTTACGGTGAGTACGGCAGACCAAAACCATAGTATTGACCAAATAGCGAAGCTTAGGCAGGTTACAGCGGCAATAATGCTGGGTATTTTTGAGTGCGTTGTTTGGCTTGCCTGTTTTGTTTGTTTTGGCTGTTGAGAAGAGGGTATCAAAGTTGTGTTTAGTCCGGTGATGTTGGAAATTCATCCTTGGGTATTGATGTTAGCATAAGTGTTTTTTATAGCCTATTGATTTAGTGATTTAGTGATTTAGTGATTAGTGATTAGTGATTAAGGGATTAGATATAAGGGATATGAGATAAGTGATTAGAGATATTTACCACCGGGGGCACAGAGGCTCTTCGAGCTACACAGAGAAGAGACAAGTTATTAAGATGTTAAGGGATGAGATATTAGGTGGTTAAATGATTGATTTTTTTGTTATTGGTATTTATTGTTATGGATTAGTGAGCTGGGTATTAAGTTTACTAGTGTGCTTGCGTGTTGTTCGCCGACGAGTGATTTTGCGTGTTCAAAACCTGCTTGTAAATCAGGTTTTCTGCCTTTTAAGTTATGACAATCAGAGGCAATGGCGCTTGCTTTTTCGTCAATGATGAGTTGTTCTGCAAATTTTTGTGCTTCAATACCAAATTTACCTGTAAGGCTGCATGATGTTATTTGTAAAGGGCAACCTAAGTCGAGAAATACTTGTAGTTTTTCAGGGTGATTAACGAAGGTGCTGTTTCGTTCTGGGTGCACAATAATGGGTAGGCATTTTTTCGATAAAACCCAACGTACAAGGTTGTCACTACCATAGGGAATGTCGTTGCGTGGAAATTCTAGTAGGAATGTTTTTTGCTCTTGGTATTCACCTAGCCAAGGTATTTGGTTGCTGTTAAGTAGGCTCATTATTTCGGGGCCGATACGAAGCTCTGCGCCTAATAGTAGTTTTATGTTGATATTGGCTTTGTCTACTTGTTCTTGAAATTCAGTAAATTTTTGTTCTAGGTGACTTTTGGTGTTGTCAAAACGGCCGCTGTGAATATGTGGTGTGAGCACTTGTGTGGTAACACCGTTGTCTACTGCCATTTTTAGCATGGTGAGTGCTTCTTCTAGGTTGTTTGCGCCATCGTCTATGCTAGGGAGTATGTGGCTGTGTATGTCTATCATTTTTGAACCAATAAAACTGCTTGATATGAGTACTATAGCATGGGGAATAAATTAGTGAAGATATTAGATATTAAGGGATTAAGAAATGGGCAATAAATTACCCCCTACAAGGGTTTGTGTTTTCAATTCGGGTAATTTGTGTAATTCGTTGGTAGTGGTTTTAGCTATTAGGGGTTAATTGTTGTGGTAATGGGGTAATGATTTACCCCATATTATGCTTTTTTTTAAATTCGATTAGTTCAGTATTTACACTTTTTCTGGTTTAGTACCGTAGTATTCACCTGAATAGTAATGATCACCGTAGTAGCTCATTTTATTAGGCTCTGCTACGGTTAATACTGCGCCTATGATATTCGCGTTTAATTTATGTAAACGTGATACGGCTTCTTTGGCTACTTTAATGCGGGTGTCTTCTGCTTTTGCTACAAAAATAACACCATCAACTTTATTGGCTAAAATACACGAGTCACTTACTGGTAGGGTAGGTGGTCCATCTAACACAATATAGTCAAACTCTTGTTTAAGTTTCTCAAGCACTAGTTCAAATTTATGAGAAGACAACAACTCAAGCGGGTTTCTGGCAATAGTGCCACAGGTAATTACCTTAAGATGGTCTTTATTGTTTTTGTAAAAAATATCGCTGTCTGTGCTTACTGCGCCAGTAACTAAATCGGTTAAGCCTGCTTTAGGTTGAATGTTTAAACTGTTTGCAATGCTTGGTTTACGTAAGTCGACTTCCAGTAACAATGTTTTACCTAAGTTACTGTATGCAGCCGCTAGGTTAATAGCCATGGTTGATTTACCTTCGCTACCCGTTGCTGAGGTTACTAAAACGGTTTTAGGTGGGTTATCTATATTTGAAAACAATAATCCGGTGCGAATGGTGTTAATGCTTTCTGAAAACGGTGAGCGCGAATCGTCTAAATATTGCATTTCGGGTTTTGCCATGCCTTTTTTAGTTTTTACCACTGGCGTAATACCTAGTGCTGGCAGTTTTAATTTTTCTTCAATTGAATCTGGTGTTTTAAAGGTGTTGTCTAATGCTTCGCGTATAAAGGCTAATACTACGCCAAAGAACACACCGAATACGCCAGCAAGTACTATAATGAGTTTAATATTAGGCTTGAATGGCACTGTAGGTACCGTTGCGCGGTCAATTATATGAACATTTGACGCGGTATATTCACTTTTGCCGCTAGTTTCCATTAAACTAACTTGAAAGTTTTCGTATATTCTTCGGTTGTTTTCTACCTCTCTTTCTAAGCTAACAAGTGAAAAGTTTTCAGTTTGTAATGCTTGAATGTCTGCGCGAGTTTTGCTGATTAATTTGTTTATGTTGGTTACTTGAAATTGTGCTAAACGGTAGTCTTTTTCTATATTATCAACCACTTTTCTTACTTCTTCAGCAAGGTTTTGTTGTGCACTTTTTAGCTCTGACCGTGCTGAAATCATTTTAGGGTGTTTTTCACCGTAGCGTTCGAAAAGCTCATTCACTTTTCGTGATAAAACGGCTTCTTCTTTTACCATATCGCTGGCGGTTTTGTTTTGTAATACTGGGCCAAGTGAATAAAACTCTTTTGAACTAGGCTCAATATTTTTAATGGCTAAATATTGCTCTTCTGCGGCGCTTAACTTAGTTTGTGCGCGTATTAATTCGTTGTTTAATGATTGCAGTTGTGTATTGGCTATAGTTTGTTGTTGGTTGGTGTCAACTAAGCCTTGTTGTGAACGATAAGTACTTAGCTTGGTTTCAGAATCTTGCAGCTTTTCTTTAAGTGCAGCAAATTGTTCGCCTAACCAAAATTCAGTGTTTTTAACTTCGCCTAAGCGTGATTCTAAACCAAATTGTATATAAGCATCAGACAGCGCATTAATAATTTCTGCCGCTTCTTCTGGGTCGGGTGAAGTGTAGCTAATATTAATAATTTGGCTTTGTTTACCACCAGACACTTCAATACCACCTTGAATACCTGTGGCAAGCATAATTTTTAATTCGGCGTCGGTAGAGGCTGCTTTTTTCACCTTGTTTGTTTTGCTAAATAAAGCAGAAAACTCGGTTTTAATGTCTTTAATTACATCATTAAAACCTGATGTTGGTTCGTTTTTAGCTTCTTTTTGCGCTCTTTTGTATTTTTCAACTAAGCCAAGTTTGTCTACAACCGTTTCGGCAATGTTTCGTGAGTTTATAATTTCGTATTGTGTTTCGTAGTATAAGAATACTAACGCAGACGCAATGTATTGCTCGTTTCTGTTGGCATTGGGTTGTTGTGGATCTGCTAATATTTTTGCCGATGCTCGGTAAATGGGTACTGAAGAGGAGGCGATCAAGCCACCAATAATTAGGCAACATAAGGTTACTGCCATTATGCTCCATTTGGCTCTTTTGATGGTGCGCCAATACTGGCCTAAATCAATTACTTCTTCGGTGTCGAAGTTTGCGTTGTTCGATCGATTTTGAATGGCTGGTGATTTGTCAGCAACTGCTATGTTCATATTTATTTATCCTTAAAAAAAGCTTTCGCTGACAGTGATTACATCACCAGGTTTAATTTGGTCATTTAAGGCTACAGCCTTGATAGAGCGTTTGTCATTTTCGCTTACTAAAGTAATTGTGCTACGAGAGGCTCTTTCTGTGAAGCCACCCGCAAGCGCGACGGCTTTTTCAATGGTTAAATTCTTTTTATAAGGGTAACTACCAGGTTTTTTTATTTCGCCATTTATATAAAAAGGGCGATATTCGGTGATGGTTACGGTTACGTTGGGTTTTTTTAGGTACCCTTCTAATAATAGTTCGGTTATTTTTTGCTCTACCTCGGCAATGGTGTGGCCTTCAATGGCCACTTGCCCTAACAACGGCATTGATATGTCGCCATTACCGCTAACGCGGACTTTATCGACACTTAAGTCATTTTCATTAAATACGGTGACTGATATTTGGTCGTCAGCTGAAATACGATAATCATCAATTTCGTCGGCGACGGCGGAACCGGATATTGGTATGATGATGGCCATGTACAATATGATGAAAAGTTTAAATAACTTCATGTTTTCCCTTTGTTTTTAATCAAGTAGCGTTTGGTAATAAGTTGGTTTTATTCGAAATTAGTTGTTAAAGAAAGCCCGATAATATTTGCTTTATAGTTATATACTTCGAAGTCTGAGCTTCGTTCAATGTATTTATAGTCTAAGCTGACATTTAGCCAAGTGAGTAGGCTATGATTTATTCCTAGTGTAATGTTATGACGCTCGTCTGTTCTGTTTTGCGAGGAAACAATATCGTCGTTGTCGTAAGTATATTGCCCTTTGAGTTCGGTTCTGGGTGTTATGGCGTGTTCTGCATTAATGCTATACGTATTGGTGATAAAGGCACTGGTTAGCTGTTGCGATGACTCGCGGGTCATTTTACTGGCACCTAGTTTAATTTTTGTGTAGGTGTTTGGTTTCCAGATCATGTCTAACATGTATGACAAGCCGGTAATGTCGTTATATACGTCTTGTTCGAAGTTTTTACTTTGGTAACCTATTTTAAATGTGCCACTGGTTTTGGCGGTTATGTCCCATTCTACACCAGCTAAATAGTAATTTTCTTTACTTGATTGATCGGGAAATTGACTTTTAATTTGGTAGTTATAATCGGCGACGCTGGCTTGAAATAATAGGCGTGTTTTGGGGGCTATACGATAGTAAAATGTACCGGTTAATGTGTTGCGGTCTACATCACGGTAGTTTTGAAAATTATTGTTATAGCGGTTTTCGCTATGGTCAATACCAAGTACTAATTGACCAATGCTTTTGCGCGTGCCGTAGTAAAACTTGGCGGCAGCTTGTTTTTTGTCTGTTTGGTTAAATTCATTAATTAAAGAAGATGCCGAGTTGTTGGTGCCGGGTTCTTCAATTTCGTCTTTGTATGAAATTTTAAATTCTGTATCTATTTTAAGTGAATGGTCAAAATGCCCTAATAACGAGAGGTCGTGATTATCGTAATTAAGTTCGCTGTAGTCGTTATAAGCGGCATATTCACCTTCGTAGCTAAACGCTAAAATATGTTTTCCCGTGAGGGTTAAGTATTTTATGTCGGGTGAAATTTGTATTGATGAGTCTGAGGTTGGCTCAACTTTACGTAATACGTTATTGTCGTTTTGTAGTTTTAATGCTGCGTTTAATAGTAAGCCTTGTCGATCTTGTGCGTTGGTGGTTGTATTTGATAGGGTGTAAGTTATTAGACAGATTGCTAATATTATTTTTTGTATTTTAACCACAACTACCACAATTTCCTTATTTACAATAGTACCAAGTTTACGACTTATTGTTTGTTACTATTTACTAGCGTTTTATGTGAGCAATATTTGCGCCAAAAATTAATACTGTTTTATAACAAGGGGTTAGCTTGTTCGTAAACAGCGCCAATTTATAGTGTAAAAAAACCTGACACTCGTTGTATTGCTAATGTTTCATTTTATAAAAAAGTCTCTTTAAACCAACCCCAAATACCGAGTGAAAAGTTGGGGAATAGGTCAATTCCTAGTGCTGATTTTATCAGATAGAGAATTAATAAGCCAAGGGTTGTGCAAAAGATTAAAAAAAGACTAGATACGATGGCTGTAATGATAATAGACATTTTTTTTTCTTGTCTACTTAATTCTCTGTGGTTTCTTCCTGCCAATAGAACATAATAAAATCGCCATTGATAAAAGGGGAATTTGAATGTTCCTCTTACGTCTATTTTATGTTTACCCCAACTACGTGAACCAACGGCTGTTAGTAGGTGTGTTAGTTGTTCTTCTGTAAAGCTATTAGCAACCTCTGCAGGCATGCGTGATAGTAATTTTTTGATAGCTGGTTGATTTGTTATTTTTTGTTCGGTTGCATCCACTGCATTAATCTTTGGTTTAGTGCTTTGATGTTAAGGATATATTTTTTTATATTGCTGCGCTAGTTTTTCTATCTTTTTTTAATTTTAGATATTAACTACCGAGGGCACAGAGGCTCTTCGAGCTACACCGAGAAGTGACAAGGGATTAAGAAATTGGGTTTTGTTTTTAATTAGAGTAATTCGTTGATAGTGGTTTAATCTTTTATGTCTATTCTATTCTCGGTGAAGGGCGTAGTTCCTCGGTGTTTTCTGTGGTGAGTGTTTTTTTGTTTAGTTTTTATTTTATAGGGTTCTTTTGGCTAAGTAACCTTGATAATCTGGCACACGAGCATGATAAGCTTGGTTTAAATGGCATGAATCTAAGATAAAGTCAGCTGTTGCTATGTTGGTTGCAATGGGAATATTCCAAACAGCAGCTAAGCGTAGTAACGCTTTAACATCTGGATCATGTGGCGCAGCATTCATTGGGTCCCAAAAAAAGATCAAAATATCTATTTTCCCCTCGGCTATTTTTGCGCCAAGTTGTTGATCTCCCCCCATAGGGCCTGACAGTAAACTTTCAATAGAAAGGTTTAATTTATTCGACAATAATGTTCCCGTAGTACCCGTTGCATAAAGCTGATGTTCTTTTAACATATCAACTCTCATTAAAGCCCAATTTAACAACGACTCTTTCATGTGATCATGAGCAACAAGCGCAATTCGCTTATTTTGAGGTAATTCACGGGTAGTATATTCCATTTGTATTCCTAACTAATGATTAAAATGCAATTGTCTTGGTTGAAACTAAAATAGCAAAACCAATGGTAACAGTGAAAAGTGACAATAAGGTTGAAAGTATAATTATTTTAGCTGCTAAGTCACTATTTCCGCGCATTGATTGTACCATAATTAAGCTAGCAGTTGCTGTTGGTGACGCAGTTAATAAAAAGAGTACTCCAGCAGCGGTGGGATCAATAGGTATAAAAAATAATAAAATAACTAGTACAACAGGGCTGATAACAATTTTCCACACGCTCGCCACAAAAGCTGTTTTTATATTTTGTTTTATTTGTAAAAAATTCAAAGAGCCACCAATAGCAATAAGTGCTAAAGGTAAGGTCATTTGGGCAATGTATTGATTACTTTGAATAATAATCTCAGGGGTGGAAAAATTAAGTAAATTTGCCAGCAACCCTGCCATTATGCCAATAATCAATGGGTTTTTTATAATGTCTACTAGGTTTTTTTTTAGTGATGCGCCTTGGTTGTGCAAACTATTATTCAAGGTATAAATAGATAACAAGTTATACATAATAATAGTTATAGCAGTTGGTATGGTGGCAATAGCGATACCTTTTTCAGGGTACGCATTAGCACAAAATGCTAAGCCGACAATAATTAAATTACCCCTAAATGCTCCTTGAACAAACACGCCTTTGTCTCGTTTTTCCATAATAAATTTACCTGCACTTAAGCTACTAAGAAAATACACCAATAGTGTGGTAATAGTTATCACTGTAATATTTGAAAGGTTAATGAGGTGTTTAAAGTCATGTGCGGCAGTGCTGGTAAATAAAATAACAGGTAAACCAATATTGAAAATAAATTTAGACGACACATGAATAAATGCGTCATTAATAAACTTTATGTGACATAACCATGCCCCTAAACTAATTAAAATAAAAATGGGGGCGGTTATTATCAATGCGGCAGGTAATAATGCAAAAATACCTTGGTTATAATCCATTGCTTGGTAAGTCTATATAATTTGTTATTGTGCCAAGTTTATAAGGCTCATTACATAACTGTAAACATTTTTGCTCACTTATTGCAAAAATGTCCCAATATCATTGTGCAATAATCTTGTTTATCAGTTTACGTAAAGGTAAAGTTTTGCGCGAATGTTATGCATTATTGTCTATACTTCTAATGTATATAAGTGTTTTAAGTTATCTAAATTAACGTAATTAAATAATAAGTAATAGGCATCCACCTTGTGTTGTTTTCGTTAGCTAACGACAGTGAATCGTTCAGTCATACAGCGTAAATACACAGTAGGCACACAATAAGCGTAAAATACAATAAGAGAATGTTATGAGTAGTGAACTTTATAATAATGGGCCGGTAGTTCATAAACCTACCTTTATTGATGGCACTAGTGTTGAAATTCCTGAGCTAAAAATCTTAAAGCAAGACGGCAGTGTTTATGAAAACAGTGACATGCCAATGATAGATCAGGCGCTTGCGGTTAAAGTATATGAAACGTTTGCATTTCATCGCGTGTTAGATGAACGCATGGTGTCATCTCAACGCCAAGGTCGGTTAAGTTTTTATATGGCAGCTTTAGGTGAAGAAGCCGCCAGTGTTGGTGGTGCGGCAGGTTTACAGCCACAAGATATGATTATGAGCCAATACCGCGAACAAGGTGCATTAATGTTTCGTGGTTTTAGTCTTGAAAATTTTATGAACCAAATGTTTTCTAATGAAAATGATTTAGGTAAAGGGCGTCAAATGCCTATTCATTACGGTTCGAGTGAACTGAATTACATGACGGTATCTTCACCTTTAGGTACCCAAATTCCGCAAGCAACAGGTTATGCTTACGGCCAAAAATTACAAGGTTTAGATGCGGTAACGTTATGTTACTTTGGTGAAGGTGCGGCTTCAGAAGGTGATTTTCATGCGGGTTTAAATATGGCTGCGGTGCAGCAAGCACCAGTGATTTTTTTCTGTCGCAATAATGGTTACGCTATTTCTACGCCGTCAGATGAGCAATTTAAAGGAAATGGTATTGCGTCGCGTGGTGTGGGTTATGGTATTAAAACCCTCCGGGTTGACGGTAATGATATTTTAGCAGTTATAAAAGCGACTCAAACCGCACGTACTTATGCGTTAAAAGAAAACGCACCTGTGTTGATTGAGGCGATGTCGTACCGTTTAGGGGCGCATTCTACGTCTGACGATCCTTCAGGCTATCGTACCCGCGAAGAAGAAGAAAAATGGCAGGAAAATGACCCTATTTTACGTATGAAAAACTGGATGTTAGCACAAAATTGGTGGGATGAAGCGAAAGATAAAGTGTTATTTGAAGGCTTAAGAGAAAAAGTCTTAGCTGCGGTGAAAGAAGCTGAAAAAATGAATAAGCCGCATATCGACACTTTAATAAGCGATGTTTACGATGTGCCAACAAAACAATTAGAAGCGCAGTTAGCGCAAGTGAAACTACACGTAAATAAATACCCAGAAGCCTATCCATTTACTGCGGGGAAATTCTAGTTATGGCACAAATGAATATGTTACAGGCGATTAATAATGCGCTTGATATTGCGATGAGCGAAGATGATAGCACCTTATGTTTTGGTGAAGATGTGGGGCATTTTGGCGGTGTATTTCGTGCAACCTCGGGTTTGCAAGATAAATATGGCAAGGCACGCTGTTTTAATACGCCATTGGTTGAGCAAGGTATTATCGGGTTTGCTAATGGGTTAGCAACACAAGGTTCTCGTCCCATTGCTGAAATTCAATTTGCTGATTATATTTTTCCCGCTTTTGACCAAATTGTGAATGAAGCAGCTAAGTTCCGTTATCGCAGTGGTAATGAATTTGATGTAGGTAAACTGACTATTCGTTCACCTTATGGTGGTGGTATTGCGGGTGGTTTATATCATAGCCAATCACCCGAAGCATATTTTGCCCATACGCCAGGGTTAAAAGTGGTTATTCCTCGTAATCCATACCAAGCAAAGGGCTTGTTATTGGCATCAATTCGAGATGACAACCCTGTTATATTTTTTGAGCCAAAACGTTTATATCGGGCGTCGGTTGGTGAAGTGCCAGAAGAAGATTATCAGTTGCCAATAGGTAAAGCTGAAGTTGTGCAAACGGGTACCGACATTACGTTGCTTGCTTGGGGGGCGCAGATGGAAATTTTACAAAAAGCGGCTGACTTGGCGACAAACGATGGTATTTCATGTGAGGTAATTGATCTACGCAGTATATTACCTTGGGATATTGAAACTATAGCGAATTCAGTGATTAAAACGGGCCGTTTGTTAGTTACGCAAGAAGCGCCATTAACGGCGGGCTTTGCCAGTGAAATAGCCGCAACGATTCAGCAAGAATGCTTTTTGCATTTAGAATCTCCCATTGAGCGTGTATGTGGTTTAGACACACCATATCCCTTAGCGCTTGAAAAAGAATATGTTGCCGACCATTTAAAAATTTATGAAGCCATTAAGCGCAGCATAAATTATTAATTTACTAATAGCTTTCTAACGGTTTGTTAATTTACGGGCTGTTTATGAAAAAATGTAGGAAAAAATATGAGTATTGATTTTATTTTACCCGATATTGGTGAAGGTATTGTTGAATGTGAGCTAGTTGAATGGCTGGTAAAAGAAGGTGATAGCATTGTTGAAGATCAACCTATTGCTGATGTAATGACAGATAAAGCATTAGTGCAAATTCCTGCCATGCATTCTGGTGTTATTGAAAAGTTATATTATAAACAGGGTGATATTGCTAAAGTGCATGCGCCGCTTTTCTCTATGATTACTAATGATGCGCAGCCGAACGCTGATTTGAACCAAAACACGAATACTGTTGAGGTTAAAGCGTCTGACTCTATACCTGAAGCAGCTCATATTGCTAAGCAAGTTCCAGTAACTAGCGGTGGTGCGATTGATTTTATTTTACCTGATATTGGTGAAGGCATTGTTGAATGTGAGTTGGTTGAATGGCTAGTGAAAGAAGGTGATAGCATTGTTGAAGATCAACCTATTGCTGATGTAATGACCGATAAGGCGTTAGTACAAATTCCAGCAATGCATTCTGGGGTGGTAGAAAAGTTATTCTATAAACAGGGTGAAATTGCGAAGGTACATGCACCGCTTTTTTCTATGGTAGTTGAGGGAGTTGCATCGAGCAGTGAAGCACGTGTGACAGCAGTTGAAGCGCCTAGCGCGATGGCTAACACAGTAGCAAGCCAGAAGGGGGGGGAGCCAGCAGCTAAGTCTGATGAAGCTAAACTTGTAGTATCTAGCAAATCGTCGACGGTGAAAAAAGCGCTTAGTAACTCAAATAGTGTTGAGCCCGCTCAAGCAGCAACTAAGGGTAAAGCTATTGCTAGCCCCGCGGTGCGTCGAGTAGCACGCGAGCTAAACGTTAATATTAGCGAAGTTGTTGGATCGGGTAAAAAAGGCCGTGTTTATAAAGATGATGTGCTAGCCTTTGAGCAAGAAGCTAACCATATTCCTAGCGCCGTATCAGCTGTATCAAGTGTTGTACCAGCAAGTTATGTTGAGAAAATTAAGGGGATTAAAGCGGTAATGGCTAAAGCCATGGTTGAGTCGGTTAGTACCATTCCTCATTTCACTTACTGTGAAGAAATTGACATGACGGAGTTAATTAAATTACGTTTAGAGTTAAAAGCACTTTATGCAACGCAAGATATTAAATTAACTATGATGCCATTTTTTATGAAAGCTATCTCGCTGGCATTAAAAGAATTTCCTGTAATTAATAGCCAAGTAAATGATGATTGTACTGAGTTAACGTATTTTAACGATCACAATATTGGCATGGCGGTCGATTCAAAAATTGGTTTGTTAGTGCCTAATATTAAGCAGGTACAAACTAAGTCTATTTTGGATTTAGCGGCGGATATTACCCGTTTAACTAATGATGCGCGAAGTGGCCGTGTGCAAAGTAGTGATTTAAAAGGTGGCACTATTACTATCTCTAATATTGGTGCTATTGGCGGTACTGTGGCTACACCCATTATTAATAAGCCTGAGTCGGCTATTGTCGCATTAGGTAAATTACAAACTTTACCAAGGTTTAATGATAAAGGAGAAGTGGAAGCTCGTAGCATTATGCAGGTTAGTTGGTCTGGTGATCATCGTGTTATTGATGGTGGAAGTATTGCCCGCTTTTGTAACTTGTGGAAATCGTTCCTTGAAAAACCAAGTAATATGTTAGTTCATATGAGCTAAGTCATATAAACTATTAACTTGAACAGCATATAGGTTAGCGTAACAGGTATTAAAACTTGTAACGCAAACTTGCTAAGCTAGGTTAAGTACTACTATTTCTTGAAACTGGTGCTGACACCGGTAATACCAGTTTCATTAATTAAGTGATCTATTTTATACGTAGAAAAAATTGCCAAATACAAGGCATTTATTGCAACAACTAGTTGTTCTAATTATTAAATAAATAACAATGTAGTTGGTGATTTTAGCAAGTAGAAATGATCACATAGTTAGTGAGATTAGTATAAGTATCATTTAAGAAAATATGAAAAACTTTCCTGACTTAAATAATCACATTTCATATAAGGTTAACGATGAGAACACAAATTAATTCCCTGATTTTTGCTTTTTGTACTTTGTTTAGTGTCTTTTTTAGTACGCTGATGTTATCGAATGATGTTTTTGCCAAAGCGCAAGGGGAACATCCTGCAGGTATAACCGAATTAACCATTGAGTCGTCAGGCCAACGTATGTCGGGCATTATTTATACGGCGGCGGGTGAAGGGGTGCATCCTACCATGGTGTTGTTACATGGTTATCCTGGTAATGAAAAGAATTTAGATGTTGCTCAGGCAATGCGCAGAGAAGGTTGGAATGTGATTTTTTTCCACTATCGTGGTGCGTGGGGAAGTGAAGGCGAATTTTCTTTTCAAAATGCAGAAGCGGATGTTCAAGCCGTTTTACACTATATTATGGACAGTAACGTAGCTAAAAAATTGGCGATAGATACCCATAAAATTTCAATTGTTGGTCATAGTATGGGGGGCCATATGGCCTTGGCAGGTATTTTAGACAACCCCAATGTTAGCTGTGCGGTAAGTTACGATGGCGCGAATATGGGTAAAGGATTACTAAGTGACCCTGCAATCATAAAAATGTGGTCTGATTACAGTGATCAATTGTTTATGTTAAATGGCTGGTCTGGTAAAAAAATGCTTACAGAAGTTAGTGAGCATGGTGAAGCGCTAGATTTAGTTAGTCGAGTGGATTCAATTAACGGTCGACCTGTGTTTATTATTGCAGCTAATAGTGATGTTATCCCCTTAGCTACACAAATCATACCGTTAGTTTCTGCTTTAAAAGCGACAAAAAATAGCAAAATTTCTTATTTATTAATTGAAGATGATCATAGTTTTTCATCATCACGTTTGCAGTTAATATCAGCAACTGCATCATTTTTAAATACTAATTGTAGATAGTGATACTGTTGATAATAAAATTTTTGAAAATTATACGGTTAACTTGAGTGTGTTTTTTGTCAGTTAATTATTTTTCAGTATCAATAACAGGTAATATGTTTATTTAGTTAAACCGTACTTTTGAAATAGGCTTTAATTTGTGACAGAAAACTTATCTGAAAAATGTACAGAGAAAAAACTTCAGCATTTTTATATTGCTGAAGAACAGTCTATTTATCTACTTAACCATAAAGATGCGACCAAATTAAAAAAATGGGTAGAGCTTTGTCAGCAACAACTTAAGCAGCTTGGTTACAGTAATATTGCGTTATTAGGTAAGGGGGCATACGGTTTTGTGTTTTCAGCCGTGAATATGTCTGGAGAAGATGTTGTTTTTAAATTTTCCCGTTCAAACCTACCGCAGCATGTGCAAGACAGGCTAAGTGAAGAAGCTGAAATTCAAAGCCAGTTACATCATCCCAAAATCCCTACTGTTATTGATTATCAGAAAATAAAACGACAATCTATATTGCAAATGAGCCGAGCACCCGGAATCGACTTAGAACAACTCTCACATCAAAAAGGCCCGTTGGCACCTGAATTAGTGGTAAGTATTGCTATTCAGTTGGCTGACATTTTATTGTATTTACGTGATACTCACTCTCTTCAACAAAGTCATCAGCAGGGACAATCTCATGGGAAGCCATACGTGCACGGTGATATTAAACCCTCTAATGTTGTTTTTGACGAGAAAACGGGTTTAGTACAACTGATTGATTGGGGATCATCGGTTGTCGCTCAGCTTGATGTTCATGGGCAAACCACCAGTAATAATGTGATGGATTTAATGAGCAGTGATTTACAGCATACTAACGCTCGGTTAGGCGATGTATATTTTATTGGCCCAGAACAAATTGAAGGTGGTTTATCTTCGCCTCGGTTTGATGAGCAAGGTTTAGCGGCTACCTTGTACGCCATTGCTTCTGGGCAATCGTGCCGATACGGTACTAAAGTTATTGCACCTACCGCGTTAGGTTTACCAAAAATGTTAGCAAATGTGCTAACAGTGATGTTAGGTGATGATCAGCAAAAACGTTATCAAGCTGGTGATTATTTTTTCAATAACTTGTCTTATTTGAAACAGTTGGTATTGTCAGACAAGCCAACGGTAATCAATAGCGTGTCTCTTATTCCTGTATGGGTTAAGCAGAAACCATCAGGAAAAGAAGGAGAAATAGACACCGTTGTTTATGGCTCACGTAAATCATTTCTTAGGGAAGAATCAGACGCTGATCAGTTAAGTGATATTGATGATGTGCAGTTAGAAAAATATTATAAAAATTATTTAATGGGCATGGGCGATACCGAGAAAGCATTTATTGCGGCATTAAGTCGTTTGGGAAATTTTCCTGTGGTTGGTGGTTTAGCTATTCGATGGGCAAAAGAGGGAGTATATATTGATTCTAATTTGACACTGTTTGACCCTACACTAAAAACATCGTTTGTGAGTGCTGTGAATAATATGATTCATCTAGCTCAGGGAATTTTCCGAATTGGTGTATTTAAAAGTTGTTTGTTTAATGCCCGTAATACGCTGCATGTTGAACGAAAAAGCCCTAGTTTGCCTTTTGTTGCTAAACCTAAGCAAGCGATTCTGTTTGAAGTAAGTGATGTGGCTGATATAGATGATATTACTAAGTTACATTCTTATTTTGAAGATGGTAAAGACCCAGATGAATATTTATATTTGCCTGATGAAATGATGGCAGTTTTAGCTCGTTTGAATTTGATTCATCATACGGGGTGTATTATTTTTGAGGTGTTACCAACACATTTAAAAATACACAGTTATTTAATGTTGCTTAATCACGATAAAGAAACTGAGTTTAGACAATGTTTAGCTGAGCTTTTAGCCTTATTACCCAAAATTGATGGTATTGGTATTTCAGGGTTTATGAAACTTCCTTATAAAGATACGCGTTTCTTTGAACATATTAGTAGCTTACCTGAGCGTTTTTATCCGAAAAATCCTAAATTAACAGCAGAGTATCAAACATAAAAAAGCCAACTAAATAATAGCTGGCTTTTGGGAATATTATTGCTTATTAACTTAAGTAGTTAATTAAAAACGATAGGTTGCTCTTAAGTAATATTCGCGCCCAGCAAGTGAGAACGGAAAACTTGTCCAACCATATTTAAAACCAAGCTCATTAAATGGTGCGCCGTTAGAACCCCATTCATCTGGGTATTCATCAGTTAGGTTTAAAATACCACCGTTAATGTCTAATTCATCATTTACATGCCATTGTGCGGTTACATCAAATAAACTTTTTGCGCTCCATGTATTTGGTAATGTTCCGTACGATGCTGTGCTTACTTCACCGTAATGGGTCATTCTACCTGTTACTGTCCATGTATCTAAATCAACCATTGCAGACAGTGTTACTCTGTCTTGCGGTTGGCCTTTTTCTATTAACAACGTTTGAGCAGCATCATAGATAATTGCATTTGGCACAATAGATGAAGACGTATTGATGTTGCTCACTTCAGTGTCGTTATGGTGATAAGAAAGTTCATAAACAATATTGGCAAAATCTTCAACTTCTTGCGTATATTGGTTTACCCAGTCTAAACCAAACGTTTCTGTATCAATAGCGTTTGTAAACAATGAAACATTTTTAACACCATCTAAAGCGCCACCAGCGTTAGCATGACGGTCAAAGAAGGCATCTATGTCGCTGTTAATGCCACGTTGAATATTGCCAGAGTAGGCAATACGGTCATCAATATTTATTTGGTAAACATCAAGAGTCGTTGAGTAATTGCCGTTGCTGTAAACCAAACCTACAGATATGTTAGTTGATTCTTCTTCTTTTAAACTTTTGAATTCAAGTTCTTGTGCAAGCGAATCATCAGGGCGTAAAGTAACTAAATCAGCTAATTCACCGTTATCAAGAGAAATAGAACGTTGGGTAAAGTTTGCTTGTTGCATACCTGGCGCTCTATAACCTGTTGAAGCTGAACCACGTACAGAGAAGTTATCAGTAATACTTAAATGTGCTGATATTTTTCCAATAAGTGTGCTGCCAAAATCATCATAATTTTCATAACGTACAGCAGCTGCTACTAATAAGTTTTCAGTTAAAAATGCTTCGGTATCTAAGTAAAAAGCAAAGCTATCTCTATCTTTATCTGTTGCCATTGCTGGGCTATAACCTTGGAAGCCTTGCATACCCGGAGTGGTAATGTCACCGCCAGAGCATGATGTCATTAATGGGTCACCTGTTGGATTAACTGATTCTGCACAAAGGGTGTCGCCACGGGCATAGGTTACTTCATCCCCCGCTTTTTGTTCGAAGCTGTCTATTCTAAATTCGTAACCAATAGCAACAGAAACTTCTTCGTATAGACCTAAATCAAGTGAGGTTACTGCGTCTAAATTAAAGGTGGTTTGCGTGAAAACTAAGGCACCATCATAAGCTGATGTTGGGCTATCAGGACCATAGCTAGCGTTTAGTGAGTTTAGATTACTAAATTCAAAACGGTTTTCACCCGTTACAACACTGGCATCAATTTCCCAATCTTCAATGTTGGTTCTGTAACCAGCGGCAATTGAGAAATCTTCTGATTTTGAACCTAAACTTGGGGTGACTCCTTCAGGAAATAATGTACTCCATACACGATTATCAGCGGCTGGGCGATAAAAGCCTAATGATTCACCTTCTTTTTCCGTAAAGCCACCAAAAGCGTAAAGTTGACCGTTGTCACCTAAATCGTAAGTGAAGTTAGCCCATAGGCTAGTCATTTCGGTTTCTGCTTCACCCACCAGTAATAATTGTTTAGGTGTATCAATTGAACCACCCCATGTTGTTGGGGTAGCTCTATTCATTTCACCGTTGTCAGCATATTCAAAGGTGAGGTTTAACATGCCATTATCGCCAATGTTTAAACCATAGTTAGCGCCTAGTTCAAAGCTTTCACCATCGTTTTCGTCGGTTTGGCCATATTGACTCCAAACAGTTCCACCGTCGCTATCTTTAAGCACAATGTTTATTACGCCCGCGATTGCATCAGAGCCGTATTGTGCCGCAGCACCATCACGTAATATTTCAATATGAGAAATAGCGGTCATTGGAATTGAGCTTAAGTCAGTGCCCGCGCTACCACGACCAACGTTTTCTTGTACGGCTACAACCGCTTGTTGATGACGGCGTTTACCATTGATCAATACAAGAACTTGATCTGGCCCTAAGCTTCTTAACGTTGCAGGGCGCATTAAATCTTGACCATCTGACGTAGTGGTGTTGTTCATATTAAATGATGGTGCAAGTTTACGCAGCATATCAGGCGTGCTGGTTGCACCAGAATTTTTAATGGCTTCAGATGAGATAATGTCAATAGGAGCTGGACTGTCTGCTACCGTACGATTAGACATACGGGTACCAACAGTGATTATACGTTCAATGTCAGTGTCTTTTGCACTATCAGAAATAGCTTCTTCTTGCGCAAAAACGGTAGTATTTGATAGCGACAAGCATATCGCTATGGCTAACGCGCTTTTATTTAAATTAAGTGTCATGTTTTATTCTCTCTTAGTGCATGCCGTTTTAGTTTGATTTGGTTGGGTGGCAGCTAGGGGGAAGGTAGAGGAAAGTGTTTCAGTTTCCAATAGATTGTTTAGAACTTTAAGTGCTAAGGGGTTTTGTATCTGTTATATGATTTCGTATTGCAGCAATATGACGTAACAGGTATTTTTAGCTAAAATTAACCATAAATTATGTAACAAAGGGTTTTATACGACTTAAATCTTGTTTCACAATGCAGTCATTTAAGCTTTCTGCTAGTTGCTCAGTTGCATTCAATACCGTTAACCAGTACTTAATGCGAGTTGCTGCGTCTAATTGTTGAAAGTCTGTTCTATCTGGTATTTTTTTAAAAGGTAATGAGGTAATAAATTTAGCTGAGGGCACTAACAACACGGTGTTAATATAGTTTTTTGCTAATACTTGGCGTGACGAGTTTTTATCAAACCAGCCTGCTTTTGGAGTGGCACTAAAGTGTGGATAAAGGGTTAAACCTTGATTTGAGCTAGAATTCCCCCCGTGTTTTCTACTGAAAAGTCAAAGTGATAGTCAATAATACCGCCATCACGATATGTGCCATTTGGTGAATTAGGAATGTTGTTAATACCTGACATAACTATAGGAATTGAGCCAGAGGCTAATAAAGCAAAGCCAATGTTTTCTTTGGTAAAATCTACATAGTGACTAGAGAAATGGTAAGGGTCATTTATTTTTATATGGCTGGAAGCCGGACGATAAACAAAACGTTGGTATTGCCGTGCTAATAATTTACGGTCAATTTTGTTTAAGAGCATGCTGGTGAGCAAACCCGTTCCTTGTATTAATTTGTTTTCGTAACTTGTTAGTCCTTGGCTTTTGGCAACAATAAAATGGGCTTTGAATATAGGATTGTTTATTATTTCGTTGATGCCTGTTTTACCGAAAATGTGGTCAAGCATTTCAACAGCTGAATTTGATATATCTTGGGTCGTTGGTTTATTATTATAAACAGTATGGGCGTATTTGTTTGCAAGCCTTGATATAGCTGCAACAGGATCATTTTGTGATAGGCATGCCGCACGAAATGCACCAGCGCTAGAGCCAATAAGGTTTAATTCTGTGGTACGGCCTTTAAAAAAATCACCAAATAGGTATTTATCTAAGCCAAACAAAGTAAACCATTTTGGGCCGCCAGAAGCACCTAAAAAATTTGTGAAAAGTGATTGTTTAAAGCCGTGCTCTTGAATGGTTTTTAAGGCGTTTGTGCCTGCGTATATGTCTAGCATTATTTTAGTACATTATGTTTTTAAACTGAGTTTATTAAGCGACTTTATGGGGCGATTTTTTTGAATTACCCTTTGATTATACATTATTTTTTTAGAATAAACATTATTCACCACAAAGGATTAAAGGCCGCTAAGGCACTGATCAGTTTACAGAAAGGAAGATAATTATTCTCACTTCTGTGTGCTTAAACGTGATATTTTAATATTATTTGTTAGCTTAAATGATAATTGGTGCTAGTGTTGGGGGTAAATAATGTTTGGTATAACCGTGTGGCATAATCATCTGTCATACCAGCAATATAATCAGCAATGATCCGATAAGCATTTTCATTATTATCTATGGCTTGTTGCCAACGTTTAGCGCTGTTACTAGGTAATAACCGTAAAGGATCAGAAGATAAAGCTTGAAATAATTCCATTACAATTTGCTGACCCCGATACTCAAGTCGTTGAATATTAGTTTGTTTGATAACGAAATTATAAACAAAGTCTTTAAAAATCTTAAGCGCCTGCATCGTGACTTTAGGTAAAGTTGCATTATACTGCAATAAAGGTTCTTGAAAATTAATATCACTATTATCTTTGTTTAAGTCAGTTAATTCTACGGCTGTTATGAGATAATTAACTAAACCGCCAATAGCATCTTTTTGTAAATAATGCTGTTCGCTAAATAGTTTACCAGTTAGTGATTGACAATAAGTTGAGAGCCAAGAGTCGTTTAATGTCAGTAGTTTATCAATAACGTGATCGTTAAAATCATGTTGATTAACAACCCCTGTCACAATGGCGTCTTCAAGATCATGAATGCCGTAAGCAATATCATCTGCAAGTTCCATAATTGAACAGTCTAGTGATTTAAATTGGGTTCTATGGTGATTATTTTCTTGAATATTAACTGATTGAAATAACGCTTTATCTGCTGAAGATAATGGGCTTAATAGCCACTCTACTATGTCTTGATCATCAAGATATAAGCCTTTTGGTGGGTGCCATTCGCTTGCTTTAAGTTGTCTGAAATTATCAATGCTTGTGTTATTACCTGGATTACTAAGTAGGTTTAGCGTTTGTGGGTACTTCAATAAACCAAGTAAGGTTCTACGGCTTAAATTCATACCGTGGTTTTCACTAAAAGGTTCTAATCGTGCAACAATTCTGAATGTTTGTCCGTTGCCTTCAAAGCCACCATGTTCACGCATCATATAATTTAGTGCTACTTCACCGCCATGGCCAAAGGGAGGGTGGCCAATGTCGTGAGCTAAACATATCGCTTCAACTAAGCTGTCGGTAGCGGGAAATAATTTTTGGCAAAGTTCTGGAAATTTACAACGAAGTTGAGCAGTAATCCCAGAGCCTATTTGTGCCGCCTCAAGAGAGTGAGTTAAACGGGTGCGATAAAAATCACTTTGCCCACTTCCCATGACTTGCGTTTTAGATTGTAAGCGTCTAAAAGCTGCTGAATGGAGGATTCGTGCGCGGTCTCGTTGAAAAGGGTCACGATGATCTTGCTGCCTTTTAGATACTTTTTTTAAACGTCTTTCAAGCCAAAATTCACTCATATATTTCTCATACTGTATTTTATCCAGATAAAAAACTATTAATTTAAATAATATCAATTAAATTATACAAATTGACACTATATTAATTGATACTATAGTGTTTTCATATAGTATCAAATAGTCTTTGTATATTAAGAGGTTCTTTTGGTGATTAAGTAAAATTGAAGATATTACAAATCATTAATTAATTTCTAGCTGTTTATTAATAAACTCAGACACAGCTTTATTGATCAGGTCAGGTTTTTCAGGAAGTAAGGCGTGTCCAGCAGGTGAAACCAGTATCACTTGGACTTTATCTCCATATTCTGATTTTAATAATTCAGAAGTGTGCTTTGAAGGCGCTATAGCATCTTCATTGCCCTGAATTACTAAGATAGGAACCCCACCTGCTGACCACCATGTTGAGTAATCTGTATTTAATGTTGCGTAAACTTGGGCCATTGCCAAAGTAGGGTTCCAACCAATTAGCCAATACGTAGGTATTGTATTTTTATTTGAAAAAAAGGCATGTTTAACTGCCTTATAATGATTTAAATAGGAAATTTTTGGATCGAAAGATTGCTTCATTGACAGTTTTATATCGGGAGCAATATCAACTTTTCCACCTGCGGCTAGTAGCACAACAGAATTTACCTTTTTTGTATATTTAGTAGCGTAAGCTCGAGCAAGTCTGTTACCAAAGGCATGGCCAACAACAAATACTCTTTCATTTTTTTTTAAAGATAAAGAGCCTATTAATTCATCAACTTGATCTGCCATTTGGAATAAATTGAGTTCAATTTTAGAATTATTATTTGTAGATTGGTTCAAATCAATAGCGATTGTTTTAAAGCCAGAAGAAGACAGAAACGTTGTTAATTCATTAAAATCACTCGCTGGTCTACCTAGGCTTGGTAGCAAAATAACAGTTGGCCCGTTGCCCCTTTCGTAATAATTATGATAGATAATATTACTATTTTGGTTTGTAGATATTGTGTGTTGAGTTCCTAAGCTATTTCTTCCTGGTGAATTAGGTGACAACCTTAATTCATTTCCATAGCAGGTAATGTGTATTGCTAACGAAGTAACAAATAAAAGAATGATGGATGCTCTATAAGTTATAACGCTATTATTTTTAGTGTTCATGTCGACTCTTTGCATAAATATTTAAATGAATAAAAAGTGCCTATTTTACAAAGGCACTTGAACAAACTAACTATATGCGTCTAATTTCTTGTTCCGCAGGCAAATGCACGAGGATTGTCGCTATCATTACATGGAAACATATAGAAACTTTGAGGATTAGAAGGTAAAGGATTTATTGGTGTTGCAATTGGTAAATAGTCTCTTCCTGATGACCATTGTCCCCAAAATACTTGCTCAACAGAACCATTACCAAGTGCAATATTTTTTGCAGTAAGGTTTCCTGTAAAAGTGTAATCTAACAGTGCATCCATATGCGCCCAATTCCAGAAATCTAAACCATCTAATTCTCCGTTATTAGTCTCCATAGGCATAGAATGATCAGCTTCTAGAGTACACCCATTTTCAGTGTCTTCTGAAAGAATGTAATAGGCTTTATTCTCATCGTCTAAAGCTAAATTATGGAAAATATCAATAGCCATTTCATGATCATTTGTATCGTCATCTTCAGTTACTAGTATAATTGCATTAGTCTCTTCAGGAAAGCTTGATAAATCGCTATTAGTTAGATCATATGCATACCATGGAGCCATTAAATACATTCCTATGCCATTATCTCCCCAACCCTGACTAATACCATTAAGTGCCATTCTTGGGGTTGCACCACCGCCAAATGAATGACCAAAAAAAGCGACTTTATCAGTATCAATATACTGTGGATAACGACTGGCTGCTTCTTCAAACCCTCGCCAAAGAATATTGTATCTTTCACTAACTGTAGCGAAAAAAGTGGGGTATTCGCTAAATACAACGGTATATCCAATGCTATTTAAATGTTCAATTGTTCCACCATACACGTCTGGATCATTAGCGCCATAGGCATGAGAAAAAAATACAGTAGGTGATGGAACACCTGTTGAAGGGTAAAAAACATGCGTTTTTCGAGTACGTTTTAAAGGATTTCTAAAGGACACAACATTCTGAGTAAAACTCCCATTGGAGCCGTATCCAGATGTTGCTTGAGGCAATGAGTTTATAGAACAGGCAGCATAAAGATCTACTGACATTAATAAAGGTATTGCAAATAAGAGCATACTTAACTTTTTCATATTTAAAGCCTTTTTAAATTTATTTTAGTTATTAATTTCTTTTAATAAGAAAGTATATACTTTCATATGTTACTTGAAAGTAACACAGTTATACTATAAGGTAACGTCATGGTCAAATTTCAATCTATAGATTATTAGTCTATCTTTATAACTTACAAATTTTGGAAGAAAATAAATGTTTAATTTAGTTATGAATAAAATAAAAAGAAATATGAAAGCTTTAATAATATTTATATTTGTGCTGCAAGCTTTTATTCATTCCAATGCAACTGAGCTGCATGAGTCATTACAAGTAGTTCAACTACCTAAAGGGAAGGTGAAAGGTAAAGTTGAAGATAACATTGCTTTTTTTGGAGGAATTCCATATACAAAAGCGCCTGTTGGGGAGTTAAGGTGGCGTGCACCAGTTGCAGTGGAACCATGGGATAACATACATGATGCAACTAAATTCGGTGCTGTTTGTTTGCAACCTGAACATAATAAACAATTTATTAAATACGTTAAAAATCAAAGTGAAGATTGTTTAACATTGAATGTGTGGACTCCTTATGGCGTTAATAAAAAGGCAGTACCTAATATGCCAGTAATGGTGTGGATTCACGGTGGAGCTTTTGTTATAGGTTCAGGCTCCTTTCCAATTTATAATGGCACTGAATTTGCGAAAAATGGGATTGTACTCGTAACAATTAACTATAGGCTAGGAAACTTAGGTTTTTTTGGGCATCCAGCGATAACAACGGGTGATAATGGCGAAAGAACAGGAAATTTTGGCTTATTAGATCAAATTGCCGCCTTAAAATGGGTGCAAAATAATATATCTGCATTTGGTGGTGATAAAAATAATGTTACCATTTTTGGTGAGTCAGCTGGAGCGGTAAGCGTTAATTATTTAATGACATTACCCGAAACTAAAGGGTTATTTCATCGGGCTATTGCTCAATCAGGCGGTGGGCTCCAAATACCTACGGATAAAAGTATAAGTCGAAGAAGAAAACCATCAGAAGAAGAGCGAACAAAAGATCTATCAGGTTATTGGAAAATTGAAGGACACCAGATTGCTGATAAACTAAGAAACCTTCCAGCCAAGACAATGTTGAAATCGAACAAAAAAATAGGCATAGGCGGTGGTCCTTATACCGATGGTACTTTAATTTCCATGACTACTGCTAAAGCGTTTTCTAAAGGATTACAGCACGATGTACCATATTTAGCAGGATCTAATTCGTTTGAAGGAAGCTTAATGAATAAGATAATGAATGATAGAAACCCTGAGTTAATATTCTGGACCTTTGGTGATAAAAGAAAAGCAGCAAAAAAACTATATACTAAAAATGGTACATCTGCATACGATGCCTCCTTTGAATTCTTTGGCGATACTCTCTTTACGTCTGGTGCGCAGTTTTTAGTAGGAAAAATGGAGGCAAAAAAGTCTAAAGGTTGGTTATATTACTTTTCATATATAACTCATCATAAACGTGATAAAGCGAAAGGTGTTCCTCATGGTGGCGAAATTATATATGTGTTTGATACGCTAGAAAAGTGGAGCGACAAGGAGCTTTCTCGTATTACAGACAAAGATAATAACGTGAGTAAAACAATTCAATCTTATTGGATTAATTTTGCCAAGAAAGGAAACCCTAATTCAACGAATTTAGCTGACTGGCCTGAATATAATAAAGCATCACCTATAACGTTAGAATTTTCAATGGATGGGAAAGTTAACACAATAAAAAACTTTAAATCTGAAAAGCTAGAGTTCGTAACCAAGCATTTATTAACTAAAATTGAGTATTAGTTTATATTTTTGAGGCGAGGAGTATTATTTTTAACTTCTCCCTCACTTTTAATTTTCAATAGCTCAGATTTGACATGACAACTCTCTATTATTTTAGAAATGCGTGTTAGCTTATATTTGAGTTAAATACTTTTTCTATTTCTATTTCTATTTCTATTTCTATTAATTTATGCATATACCCGTTCCTCTTGAATATGCTCGTTTCAGGAAGTCTGAGTGATTCATTCATAATCAAGGCGCATTTTTTTATTAAGGGTTGTTTCTTTAAAAAGAAATTCTTGGCTAAATTTTAACCAGAATGTTTTCTTTTTGTATTAATTACACCTCTCAAAAAATCAAAATCTATCTTAAATTATTTTTAATTAAAAATAATATTCTATTTAATGATCCACGTAACTCATTGAAATATATTTGTTTTTATTGTTTTTGTGTCAGGCAATATTTTTATAATTTTACTTGAAAAATAAATAGAACAAGGTTATAGTCTGTAACCACTTGGTTACACCTTGTTTATTTTAGGTAACGGTTGTTTGTGGGGACACTAGAAAGTTAATGTAATAGCTAATTCAATAATAAATATTTTTGATGAGGCTGAATTAAAATGAAAGAAGAGGAAAAATAATGAAAAAAAATAATTCTCCAAGAATTTCAGTTTTAGCGCTTGCTATGATTTCAATATTCTCTAGTAATGTATTTGCTGAAGAAGCAAAAGAAAATGAGTATCTAGTAATTGAAAGAATAGAAGTGACCGCTCAAAAAAGAATTCAGTCAATTCAAGATGTGCCTATTGCACTATCAGCATTTAATGGTGATGAGTTAGAAGAAGCTGGTGTGATAACGTTTCAAGATTTAGAAACGGTAACCCCAAGTTTGAATATTAGAAGCAGTACTAATGAAAGTCGTGGTTCATCAATTAGAATACGTGGTGTAGGAACAACAGGTAATAATACAGGGCTCGAAGGTTCAGTTGGTATTTTTATTGATGGCGTTTACTTAAGTAGAGCTGGCATCGCAATGAATGACTTGATGGATATAGAAAGGGTTGAAATTCTAAGAGGGCCTCAAGGAACTCTCTTTGGAAAAAACACATCAACAGGTGCTATATCAATTAGTACTCGTTTACCTGACTTTGATTATGAAGCAGAGCTAGGATTGCAATATGGCTCTAATAATGATCAAAAAGTTAAAGGTTCAGTTACTGGAGGTTTAATTGAAGATAAGCTTGCAGGTAGATTTTCATTTACTCATCATACAAGTGATGGTGAAATTGAAGATATAAATACTAATATCTCATACAATGATAAAGATCGTTGGACAACTCGTGGCCAGCTTTTGTTTACACCGCAAGAAGATGTGAGCCTTAGAATTATTGCTGACTATGGTGAAAAAGATGAAAATTGTTGTGCTTCACCACACCTTCAATATGGTCCTACTGCTGCTTTACTTGAAGCTTTAGGCGGAACCCTTGCTGGTGCAGATCCATTTGAAAGAAAAGTAGCAGTTAATGGTGAACATTATAACTACGCAAAAGAATATGGTACGTCTGCTGAATTAAATTGGGAGCTTGATAGTGCATTACTTACCGCTATTTCAAGTTATAGAAATTATTCTTATGATATCGCAACTGATGGAGACCGTTCAGATTTAGATCTTAATAATACTAGTGTCTCTTCGGAAGTAAAAGCAACTACACATGAATTGCGCCTGCAAGGTGAAAAGGGCATCATGAACTGGATGCTTGGGTTATACTTTTTTGAAGAAGATATTGTTGAACAATCTAACTCTCTTTACGGAAGTATGCTTGGTGAATATGTTTCTAACTTAGCTCCTTTGCCTGATAATATTAAAGCCTATGTAGCGTCAACATATGTTGAAGGAGGAGGGGCTGTTTTAAATGACTTTAGTCAAGAAACTGATGGTTGGGCTATATTTACGCATAATGATTTTACACTTACAGAAAAATTAAATTTAACTGCTGGTTTACGTTATAACTCAGAGAAGAAAAAAGGAAGTGGTAAGTTTACTACTGAAAGTAGTTCACTGTGCGGTCATGCACAGCTTGGAGCATTAGGTTTTCTTTGCCCTGTAGATGATTTTGATTCAAACACTAAGTATGAAGAAGTGACAGGTACATTAAAATTGTCATACTCACTTAATGATGATGCTATGTTATTTGGTGGTTACAGTCATGGCTTTAAAGCGGGTGGTATTAACTTAAGTCGCGATGCTAAAATATATGAATTTCTTCCTGAAAAAGTTGATTCATGGGAGCTAGGCGTCAAGTCAGAATTTTTTGACAATTTGGTAAGAACCAATATTTCTACTTACTACTCAGAATTTAAAGATTACCAACTTAATACTTATGATGGAACGAGTTTTACAATTTCAAATGCAGCGGGTGTCATATCAAAGGGTATTGAATTAGATGTAACAGCGATAGTTTCTGAAAATTTAATGATTCAAGTTGGTTATGCTTATAATGATGCACGTTATACAAATGATACTATTGATGGTGAATTAGCAGGTCGACAAATCAATAGCGCTCCAAAAAATACAGTAACACTTGCCTTTTTATACTCTAAGGAATTAACTGAAAATACAGATATTTTTGCCAATATAAATGGTAGAAATCAAAGTGGAGCAAATACTGGTTCTAATTTAGCACCAGAAAAATATCAAGATGCTTATACAATTATTAATGCGCGAGTGGGAATTCGAGCTATGGACGATAGTTGGGAGTTAGCGTTATATGGGAAAAATGTATTAGATGAAGAGTATATGAATGTGGCTATTGATACGCCTGCACAATCTGGAAGTTTGAACGCATATATTGGTCAAGAAGCTAGTTATGGTATCTCGGCAACGTTTAGATTTTAGAGGTTTGCTGTAATGTGCTTTTGCAGTACCGAAAATAATTAGTACGTATATTTTGAATAAATTAAAATGTTGGTTGTTGCTTATTATGACGGTACTTTAAATAATACCTTATGAAAATGTCTAATATTTTATAGTAATGAAGTATTATTTAATGAAAATTAGTTACATGCTTAATTAAATTATGGAAATAGTAAAACTATGAGTACTGATCAAATCGAAGATATTTCTTATGAAGAGAGTGTTGAAAGGCACCGTAAAAATAGGCATCGTAAATTGCTAAGACAGTCTGCAGCAGTCTTCGCTAAATCAGGGGCTTTACGGATGTCTATGGATAAACTTGGTAAAGAGTTAGGTATTAGTAAAGTGGTTTTATATCGATACTTTAATTCTAAGGATGATTTAATTAACTTAATGCTTTCTGAGTTTTCAGATCAACTTTTGGATACCGATTCACGTGATTTAGGATGGGGACGAAAGGTTGTTTCTGCCAATCTTACTGTGGTACGACAAAATCAAGACGCATTTTTATTTTTAATGCGACATACTATTCATGACCCTAAATTTGGACATCATTATAAAAGGATTCATGATCAGTTAGTTGAGAATACAATAGAAAGGATCACAAAAGATTATAGCGATATTGAAAACGATGTTATTGATGTTGAATTCTTTTCAAGGCGATTATGTACTTTCGTTCTTGACTCTATCAAAGGTTGGGTAGAAACAGGAAACAAAGATAAAGATCGAGAATTTGTTCGATGGGTTGTTCAATCCATGGCAGGACTAGGGCGCTCTTGGAGCGAACCACCGAGTTAAATCTAAAGTTTAAACCTTGTATTACCTGCAAGGTTAAGAATTACTCCTATTACATAAATCTTTTTAAAGGTTAACAAAATGAAAGAACTCTCACCCTCTATGGATGCAGTGATGGATTCGCTGATTAAAAATTTGACTGCAAAAGGCAGTATGTTTGAAACTGAAAATAGAAATTTAGATGGTATAGATTATCCATTTTTTAAAAATTTATTACCAAATTTGAATAGCTTATATCAAATGGGTGGTCAGTTTTCTGACAAAAAATTTCTTGTTCATCATGATAAAAGCTTAACATTTAAGGGAACATTAGAAAGAGTTGAAAAGTTAGCTAAGATTTTAGTGGCAGAGTATGGTTTAAAGAAAAATGATCGCGTCGGTATTGCCATGCGTAATTCTCCAGAGTGGTGCATTGCATTTATGGCAATAACTGCCGCAGGTGGTGTTGCTGTAGCAATGAATTCATGGTGGAAAAAAGATGAATTAATTTATGCCATTAAAGATACAAACCCAAGAGTAATGTTTGTAGACGATAAGCGTTGTTCATATATAGAACCGTTTATTGAAGAATATGGTTTTAATGTGGTTATAGATAAACTTTCAGATAACTTTTCTTATACACATTCTCACCGTTCCATAGCGTGTTTTGATGAATTAATGAATAAAAAATTAGAAGACTCAATTCTTTTACCAGAAGTAAATCAAAATGATAACGCAGTAATTTTTTATACATCAGGCTCTACAGGTTTCCCTAAAGGGGCGCTATCTACTCATAGAATGTTATTAAATACAATTTTTACCTGGGCTTTAACCGCAACGGCTTTTGGGTTGTTAAATCAGAAAAAAGATAAACCGACCGAACATCAATTGTCAGCACTTCTTTGTTTACCTCTTTTTCATGTAACCGCATGTTATAGCGCATTTTTACTTTCTTTAGCTATTGGGAGGAAAATTGTTTTCATTGATAAGTGGGATGTTGAAATAGCCATGCAAAAAATCGAAGAAGAAAAAGTCACTCATTTTATTGGTGTTCCAACTATGAGTTATGAACTATTGCATTGTACTAAACGAGAAGAATACGACTTATCAAGTTTGGCTGAAATTGGTGGAGGTGGATCGGCTAGGCCCTCTTCACAAGTAAAAGAAATTCAAGAAGCATTTCAAATTCCTTTAACAACTGGCTATGGAATGACCGAAACTAATGGTGTTGGTTGTATAAATGGTGGTGACAATTATCTTGAAAAACCTGATTCAGTAGGAAAAGCAACAGCACCTACTACGTTGATTAAGATTGTTGATGATAATGGCGTTGAGGTTTGTACAGGCCAACGAGGTGAAATATTAATTAAATCAGCATCTAATATTAAATGTTATTGGAATGATGAAAAAGCAACCGATGAATTGTTTGTGGATGGCTGGGTAAAAACGGGTGATATAGGTTTTCTTGATGAACAAGAATATTTATTTATTGTTGATCGAAAAAAAGACATTGTTATTCGAGGTGGCGAAAACATCAGTACTCAAGAGGTTGAATCTTCGATTGCGGCACATCCTTCGGTTAAAGAAGTGTGTGTGTTTGGTATCCCAGATGAAAGGTTAGGAGAAGTCCCTATTGCTATTGCTGCACTACATGACAAGGCAGAGCTTAGTAAAGAATCCTTAATTCATTTTTTAAATAATAATATTGCCCATTTTAAAGTCCCAGTAGATATTCAAATTATGTGTGGTGCTTTACCTCGCGGTGCAACAGGAAAAATGGATAAATTAAATATCCGTAAAGAATATCTAAATTCGCTTCTTAAGTAACTTTTAATAGGCAAAATAAGGAGACAAATATATGAAGATTATAAAAACGCTAGCAGAAGCAAAGGAAACAATTGGAATTGCTGAGAAGCCAACTAACTGGCTGAAAATAGAGCAATCTCAAATAGATCTATTTGCTGATGTTACGCACGATCATCAATTTATACATGTTGATCCTGATAAAGCTAAATATACGCCATTTGAAAGCACTATTGCGCATGGTTTTTTAAGTTTGTCACTCATATCTCACTTTGCTAAAGAGTTTGGTTTTTCTTTTTTAAACGCTGTTATGGCGTTTAACTATGGTTTAGATAAGGTTCGGTTTATCTCGCCTGTTAAGTCTGGCAGTGAAATACGTGCTGTCGCAACAATAATGGATATCACTGAAAAATCACCTAATCAATATTTGGCTAAATATGAAATAGTGATTGAAATTAAAGGTGAAGAAAAACCCGCACTGATCGCCCAATGGCTTGTTCTGCAAGTTACTAAATAACTAAAAAAATATAGGAATAAATGATGAATATTATGTTTGATGAACAGGTTGCTATTGTTACTGGCTCAGGAAATGGTCTCGGTCGCTCTCACGCTGTCGAGTTAGCTAAACGTGGTGCTAAGGTTGTCATTAATGAACTAGTCAAGGATGACCCTTCAGCATTAGAAACCGTTGATATTATTGAAAAATTAGGTGGTGAAGCCATTGCGCTTCATGCCAATGTTGCAAATTATGATGAAGTTGAACAAATGGTTCAAAGCACTATGGATAAGTGGGGACGAGTAGATATTTTAATTAACAACGCGGGAGTTTTACGAGATAAAAGCTTCTCCAAGATGACACTTGATGATTTTAAATTAGTTATAGATGTTCATTTGATGGGGAGTGTTAATTGTACAAAAGCAGTTTGGGAAATAATGAAACAACAAAATTATGGCCGTATTGTTATGACTACATCATCTAGTGGTATGTATGGAAATTTTGGTCAATCAAATTATGGTGCAGCAAAAATGGCTGTGATTGGTTTGATGAATACTCTTGTTATTGAAGGGGAAAAATCAGATATCAAAGTGAATGCTTTATCTCCATCGGCTGGTACCCAAATGACAGAAGGGCTAATTCCACCAGCTGCTTTTGATTTAATGACGACAGAGTCAGTGAGTGCAGCATTACTCACTTTATGCCATAAAGAATCGCCTAATCGCACTATTTTATGTGCAGGTGCAGGTGGTTATGCATCTACACATGTTTTTGAAACTGAAGGTATTTACTTGCCAAAACAAGAACAAAACCCAGAAACCATTGTGGCTAAATGGACTGGAATACAAGATATGTCATCTCAAAAAGAATTAACCAGTGGAGCTCAACAAACAGAGAAGTTTCTATACAAAGCTATGGCTGCTTCAGGGGTAAAGCTGTAATCAACACAAAGCTTATCTATTTACTTAACTTAGCAAAATAAATTTTATAGGACAGGATCATGACAAAAGAAGCAGTAATTGTTTCAACAGCCCGCACCCCTATCGGAAAAGCATACCGAGGCGCATTTAATATTACTAATTCTCCCACACTAGGTGGATTAGCTATAAGAGCTGCTATTGCAAGAGCAGGTATAGATGCAAAAGAAATTGACGACGTAATTATGGGCTGTGCCGCACCGCAGGGAAGCTCTGGCTATAATGTTGGGCGTTTGGCTGCTCTTGCTGGTGGTGTTCCTGTTAGCGTTTCTGGTATGACAATAGATCGTCAGTGCTCATCTGGTTTGATGGCCATTGCAACGGCAGCAAAACAAATTATTTGTGATGGAATGAATGTCACAGTGGCTGGTGGTTTAGAGTCTATTTCATTAGTACAAAATGAACATATGAATACTTATAAAATGATAGATAAAGAACTTGAACAAGTTCATCCCGATATTTATATGCCTATGTTAAATACGGCTGAGATTGTGGCAAATAGATATGGAATTTCACGAGAAAAACAAGATATTTACGCTTTTTCATCGCAACAAAAAACATGGATGGCTCAGCAAGCTGGTCATTTTGACCAAGAAATTGTTGAAGTTGAAGTAACTAAAGCAGTTTTTAATAAAGACACTAAAGAAACTTCGTTCCAGAGTGTTTCCTTAGCCAAAGACGAGTGTAATCGTCCTGAAACAAGTTTAGATCGATTATCTAATTTATCTCCAGTGATTGAAGGCGGTTCAATCACTGCTGGTAATGCAAGTCAATTGTCTGATGGTGCTTCTGCAATGGTACTTATGAATAGAAAATTAGCAGAACAGAGGGGGCTTTCACCTTTAGGCATTTATAGAGGCATTGCCGTAGCAGGTTGTGAACCAGATGAAATGGGTATTGGCCCTGTTTATGCTATTCCTAAGTTACTTAAAACTCATGGGCTAAAAATTGATGATATAGGTTTATGGGAGTTAAATGAAGCGTTTGCCGTTCAAGTGCTCTATTGTTGTAATAAATTAGGTATTCCAGAAGACCGATTAAATGTGAATGGAGGCGCTATTGCTATTGGTCATCCATATGGCATGAGTGGTGCTCGTATGGTAGGGCATGCGCTCATTGAAGGCCGACGTAGAGGCGTTAAATATGTTGTTATAACTATGTGTATTGGCGGTGGTATGGGAGCAGCAGGCTTATTTGAAGTTTGCTAATTAGCTATAGATAAAATGATGAGTAAAAAGCTTACTCAATTTAAATTTGTTATTTAACAAATCGGAGAATAAGAATGTTTAAAATACTATATAAGTGGAGTTTTATAATTATTACTGTTTTTTCAATACAAGCTCAAGCGAATGCAAAAAATAGTGATGTTGATTTAATCCAACAAATACAAAGTATAACCGAAGAGGCTTATATTTTTGCTTACCCTATGTTACAGAATTATAAATCACTATACTCGCGAACAGTATTGGGTAAAAAACCAATTAATGTGTTCTCGCATAGGCAAAAATTACTCGGACCAAAGTTTACCGCTATTGTTGGTCCCAATAACGATACATTGTATTCAGCAAGTTGGTTAGATTTATCTGGCGGTCCTTTGGTTATCAGGGTACCAGAGGTAGAAAAGAGTCGATATTACTCCATACAGTTAATAGATATGTATACTCATAATTTTGCATATATAGGACAACGTTCTACAGGGAGTAAGGCGGGCTCTTACGTTATTGTTGGACCTAATCATGATTTGGGTGATTTAGCGTCTAAGTATAGTGGTGTTTTTCAATCTGAAACGAATTTTGCATTTGCAATCGGACGTATGTTAGCAAAAGGAAGCAAAGATGAAAAAGTTGCAGCAAACTTATTAAAACAATATCAATTATATCCATTAAACCCATTGTCAGACAACAATATATCAAAACTATCTGAAGAATTACCACCTTATTCATTGGATATAGTACAAAGCTATAAATTTATAGAACTTTTTAACTATCTTTTAAGTCATGTTTCTATTCATCCATCTGAAGATAAATTAGTTTCTAGCTTTTCCAAAATAGGCATTGGTGCTGGTAAAACATTTGATATGGCAAGTTATTCTCCTGAAGTTCAAGCGGCAATAAAAGCAGGAGTAAAGTCTGCTTTATCAAAAATTTCAGCAGAAAGTAAATTGATTGGCGCTCAGGTAGCTGGTTGGAATACGACATACCTAGGCTTTGGTTCAAGAAATGTTATGCAAGGAAAGTACTTGTTGCGTGCTGCTGCGGCCATGATTGCACTTTATGGAAATGACAGAGAAGAGAACAGTTCTTTTTCTCGTCAGGTCGATCAAAAAAGGCAATCTTTAGATGGTTCACTTAATGATAATTCGTCGGTATACACACTTCGCTTTGAAAAAGGCCATTTTCCTCAGTCTGATGCTTTTTGGTCTTTAACAATGTATCGCTTACCAGAAGTATTGCTATATGAAAATGAAATACAACGCTACTCCATTGGTGATAGAACGAAGAATTTAAATTATGCAGAGGATGGTTCTTTAACATTTTATATTCAGCATAAAGCACCAGAGGGGGATAAATTAAAAAATTGGCTACCAGCGCCAGCAGGACCATTTGCGTTAGCTTTACGAACCTATTTACCTAAACCTGCTGTTTATTTAGGTGAGTGGTTACCTCCTGAAGTTAAAAGAGTGCGTTAATAAATACACTTAGTTTGTGTCATTAATCATACGTATAAAAGTGAAAAATTTAGGAATAAAAATGAATATTGATTTTAGTGAAAGTGAAAAATTATTTCAGCAAGAAGTAAGAGAATTTCTAGCTAATAAATTGCCAAAAACGTTAAAAGAAAAAATAGCTAACGGAATTAATTTAACCAAAGAAGATCATGTTGAATGGCAAAAAGTATTATATGAAAAAGGCTGGGCAGGTGAAAATTGGCCTGTAGAGCATGGTGGAACAGGTTGGACCTCGACAGAAAAGTATATTTATAACATGGAATGTGCTGCTGTTGGTGCGCCAATGGTTGTTGCATTTGGCTTAAAAATGGTTGCTCCTATTATTTATCAGTTTGGTAATGAAGAACAAAAGAAGCGCTTTTTACCTGATATCCTTTCAAGTAAAGTTTGGTGGTGTCAAGGTTATTCTGAGCCCAATGCAGGCTCAGATCTAGCAAGCTTAAAAACTAAAGCTGTACGGCAAGGAGATTATTATATAGTCAATGGGGTTAAGACATGGACAACATTGGCACAATACGCTGATTGGATTTTTTGTCTTGTTCGTACTGATGATAGTGGTAGAAAGCAGGAGGGGATAAGTTTTTTACTTATTGATATGAAAACGCCAGGAATTACAGTAAAACCTATCATTACTCTAGATGGGCGTAGAGAAGTTAATGAGGTATTTTTTGATAATGTTAAAGTGCCTGTAAATAACTTAATTGGTGAAGAAGGAAAAGGCTGGACTTATGCAAAAGTTTTGCTCACACATGAAAGAACCAATATTGCGGGTGTTGTTTCATCAACTAATAAAATTGCTGCTATGCATAAACTGCTTGAAACACCACCTAAAGGTATGCCTAATTTACGAAACAATAATGAATTTATGACTAAACTGGTTGAAGCTGAAGTTGAGCTTAAAGCTTTGGAGTATACCGAACTGAGAGTGCTATCTTCAATTTCAATAGGAAAAGCCCCTGGTCCTGAATCATCTATTTTGAAAATTAAAGGCACGGAGGTACAACATATGATTGATGAATTGTATGTTGAATTAGCTGGCGTATATGCGCTTCCTTTTGTTCCCCATCAATATGATGAAGTCGTTGAGTCGGTAGGGCCGCACTTTGCTGCCGATACGGCACCTTATTATTTCAATAATAGAAAAGCCACAATATACGGCGGCACTAACGAAGTTCAAAAAAATATTATTGGTAAACAAGTTTTAGGTCTTTAGGAGAAATTATTATGGATTTTTCATTAAATGAAGTTCAACAAATGCTGCAAGATAGTGCTTCAAAGTTTATTCAAAATGATTATGATTTTGAAACTCGCCAACATTATTCAAAATGTGAAGTAGGGTTTAACCCTGACAATTGGGGCGTTTTTGCCGAACTTGGTTGGTTAGCACTGCCATTTGAGGAAAAATATGGTGGTCTTAATGGAAGTTTAGTTGATTTAGTTGTTTTACACACCGAATTAGGAAAAGGCTTGATAACAGAACCTTTGATGTCAACGGTGGTTTTATCAGGCAATATAATTCAACGACATGGCACCGAAAAGCAAAAAGAACAATTATTAACAAAAATTATTGCTGGTGAAATGAAGTTGGCCTTAGCCAGTACAGAGTCTGATGTGCAACATGATGTTACTCGAATTTCGACCGTTGCTAAACCCGTATCAGATGGTTATATGATTGATGGTTTTAAGTCTGTTGTTTTAAGTGCTTCTGTGGCGGATAAAATTATTGTTGTTGCTCGCACAAGTGGGGAATTAGGAGATACCGAGGGTTTGTCGTTATTTCTTGTCGATCCAGAACAATCAGGTGTCATTATTAATAGCTATCCAACAAATGATGGTGGTTTGGCTGCGGATATCACTTTACAAAATGTTTTAGTGTCTAGTGACCATGTGTTAGGTGAAACAGATACAGCTTATCAAGCCATTAAAGCGGTTCTAAATGACGCTATGGTTGTTATCTCTGCCGAAGCGGTAGGTGCAATGGAAAAATTATTACACTCAACTGTTGAGTTCACGAAAGTTAGACAGCAGTTTGGGAAACCTATTAGCAGTTTTCAGGTTTTACAACATCGCATGGTAGATATGTTTGTTGAATATGAACAAGCGAAATCAATGCTTTATTTTGGTGCTATTAATATTAAAGGTTCAGACAAAGATTCAAATAAAGCCGCTGCCATGTTGAAAATAAAAATTGGCAATGCGGGTAAAATAATTGGTCAATCTGCCGTACAGCTTCACGGAGGTATGGGGATAACTGATGAGCTTGATATCGGACATTTTTTCAAGCGATTAACCATGATTAACACTTCCTTTGGTTCTAATTACGAACACTTGGACTACTTGGCTAAACAACAGCAAAAGTTGCTTAACCACTAAGCAGTTTACATAAAAAACCGATGAACTTTATTTTCAGGTTTTTGTGATTTCTAACTTGAACTGTAATTGAATAAGGTTCACCGTAATGAAAGAAAAATTGAGTGGTATAAATTACCAAAAAGACAGTGCTGGTATTGTTGTTTTGACTTTGGATTTAGATGGTCCTGTAAATATGATGAATGCTCAGTACTGTCATGAAATATCAGATGCGCTTTCTCAGCTGGAAGCAGAAGAAAACTTGTCTGGTGTTGTAATAACGTCAGCAAAAACTACTTTTTTTGCAGGAGCTGATTTAAGTGCATTTGCTTCTGTAAGAAAAGAAGAAGAATATCAGCAGTTTAGAATTATCGAAGATGCTATTAAAGCACCTTTACGACGATTAGAAAAATTGCAAGTTCCTGTTGTTTCAGCAATAAATGGTTCAGCATTGGGCGGTGGTTTAGAGATATGTTTAGCATGTAATTACCGCTTATTAATTAATTCAAATAAAGCATTAGTTGGGTTACCTGAAGTTAATTTAGGTCTTTTACCGGGTGGTGGTGGCATTGTACGTGCTATTCATATGCTGGGTGTTGAAAAAGCATTACCATTGTTATTGGAAGGCAAGCAATTAAAGCCAGCTCAAGCTTTAAAAGCTGGTTTTGTAGATGAACTAGTTGAAAATGTTGACAGTTTACTTGATGTTGCTAAGGCTTGGATTAGAAATAACCCTAATAGATTTGTACAACCTTGGGATGTTAAAAATTACGCTATTCCTGGAGGAGATGTAAATAATGCCTATATTGTACAATTACTGTCAAATACTCGAACATTAATTCAGCAAAAAACGAGAGGTTTATTACCTGCACCATTACGAATATTAGATGTTGTATATGACGTCATTAGTGCTAGTTTTGACATTGCGTTAACTGAAGAATCAAAAGGGTTTGCTCACCTTGTCACTACGCCTCAAGCTAAAAATATAATTGCTTCAAGCTTTTTTCAAATGAATAGTATTCGAGGTGGTATTAGTCGGCCCAAAAATTATCCCTATTCAAAGATTAAAAAGGTAGGTGTAATTGGTGCAGGAATGATGGGACAAGGAATTGCTTATGCATCAGCTATTGTAGGTATTGAGGTAGTACTTAAGGACATAGAACTTGATGAAGCAGAGAAAGGAAAAGCATATTCTGCAACCCTATTCAATAAACAAATTAAACACGGTTTAAAGTCTGAAATTGATAAAGAAAAAGCGTTAGATTTAATAAAGACAACCGATGATTACGCAGATCTTGAAGGCTGTGATTTAATTATTGAAGCGGTATTTGAAAACCTAGCACTCAAAACAAAAATCATTCAAGATGCTGAAAAATATTTATCTAAAGACTGTGTATTTGGGTCTAATACATCAACACTTCCGATAACAACATTAGCAAAAGCAAGCGGTAATCCAGAAAGTTTTATCGGTGTTCATTTTTTTTCGCCTGTTAATAAAATGCCATTAGTAGAAATTATTTGTGGCGAGAAAACAAGTGATGAAACGTTGGCAAAGGCATTTGATTACGCTTGTCAAATACGAAAAACAGCTATTGTTGTTCGTGATTCTGTTGGTTTTTTTACTTCGCGTGTATTTGGAACTTATACCGACGAAGGAGCTCGTTTACTTGTTGAAGGTGTTGACCCTTTACTTATTGACGCAATGGGGAAATCAATTGGTATGCCTGTTGGGCCTCTGGCCGTTCAAGATGAGGTGAGTCAGGAGTTAACACGTAAAATTGCTGAAACACATAGAGAGATGGGGTTATATGGTTCTTCTGTTGATAACTCTTGTTGTACTGATTTAAGTGAAAAAATGATCAGTGAATTTGGACGCGGAGGACGGTATCACGGTGGTGGGTATTATGAATATCCACCAGATAGCGAAAAATTTATTTGGCCTAAATTATATGAGTTATTTTACAAACCTGAATTGAGCATGAGCGAAAACGATATTAAAGAACGTCTTTTATTTAGACAAGTGCTTGAAAGTTTAAAATGTTTACAGGAAGGTGTTTTATGCTCTGTTGCTGACGGTAATGTTGGATCATTATTAGGGATAGGAGCCCCATTATGGACGGGTGGGTTTATACAGTTTGTTAATACCTATGAATATAACGGACATATTGGTTTGAAAGCTTTTAATCAACGCTGTTATGAATTAAAGACGTTATATGGCACGAGATTTACTGCACCCACTATTCTGCTTGATAAGCAAAATGCTAACGAAACTTTTACTTAATTAACCTAATACCATTTTATCAATTGGTATAACTATCAATGTATACAACGGAGTCATTATGGAACTTTCTAGAGCACACTTTAAATATATCTTTATTAATCAAGGGGTAGTGGCATCAATATTTAACTTTTTATTAAATGGTTTAATAGCTTGGCTGGTTTTTGGTTCACTTGATTTGATACCATCATGGGGTGATCCCAGTGTAGGTGTCGATATTATAGTAACAGCATTTTTATTACCTTATTTAATTACAGTTATTGTGAGTGCTATTGTTAAAAAAGAAGTTATTCATCATAAAGCACCAAAGCTAGTAATACCTAGTATTGCACAAACTAAATGGCTTTTAGTTTCGCCACTCAAATTTGGAATTTTTATGGGAGGATTAGGTTTGTTTTTCTTTGCTTTACCGCTTATTTGGGTTTTAAATATTGCGGGACTTGAGTTTGTTTCGTCTGAAAAATTTATTATTTTTAAAGGTGGTTGGACAGCGATCATGGCATTATTGTTTACTCCTATTGTTGCTTTGTGGGCCACTGTAAAATTTTCTAACAAGTAATACCATATATGGTATTACTTCGATTTTAAGACAATTTGAATCGTTGAAATTGAAAGCATTACCCCCATGATTTAATACAATACCAATAAAAATTAATCGTTACAAAGCTTATTTAAGGATACTACAATAGCAACTATTTAAAATAGGTTATTAATTGAAATTTACTCAATTGAAATTGTATCAATTAAACCAAATTAATTGATACAATAGTATTTCAAACGGTCTTTATTGGGGATATCTTTTGGCGACTTCTTTAGTCAAAATTAGTTTTTTTATTATTGTTTTCGTTTTTTTACAATGTAAGGTATTGGGTGCGCCAAATCAGTCAATTCAGTTAATTGCTGGCTTATCAAAACCACCATTTATCCTGTCAGGTGATAAAGGTATGCAAATTGAGATAGTCAAAGCTGCATTTGCAGCAAGCAGTTATGATGTTAGTTTTATGCACTTACCATTAGGTTTGCATATGGGGGTTTATAAGCGGCGCGATGTTGATGGACTTATCACGTTAACAAGCAAAACTAATGAGGTAGGCTTGTACTTATCTAAGCCTTATATTGACTATCAAAATGTTGTTGTGACGTTAGCAAAAAATAACTTTTATATAACGCAATTATCTGATTTAGCAAAACTACGCGTTGCTGCATTTCAAAATGCGGGTCTATTTTTAGGTGACGATTACGCTAATATTTTCACCGGTTCTAATGGCTACATTGAAATTGCGGATCAAAAAAGCCAGTTGGCATTACTTTTTACTGACCGGGTTGATGCGATTATAATGGATGTGAATATTTTTAAGTATATGTTGGTTGAATTACAAAATAGAAAAAAGTATTTAAACATTTACTCAAAGGACGTCGTTATTTACCCTTTGTTTGAGCCAAATAATTATGTAGCAGGTTTTAATACTAATGAACTTAAAACACTGTTTGATAAAGGTATAACAGAGATTAAGGGCACGGGACAATATCAAAAAATAGTGAACAGTTACCTTAAGCCTCATCCGCTTTAGATATTGGCGATAAAAATAGCACGTTGTGGGGCAGGGTAGCCTTCAATGGTTTTGTTATTATTGTTAGGATCAAGAAAGTCAGATAATGACTCGGTATCAATCCATTGTGTTTTTCGTTGTTCGTCTATCGCCGTAATGTCAGTATTAACAACGCGTATATTTTTAAAGCCGCAGCGTTCCATCCATGCACACATTGCTTTTGCACTAGGTAAAAACCAAACATTACGCATTTTTGCGTAGCGTTCGCCAGGGACTAATACAGTGTTTTCATCGCCGTCAACAATCAGAGTTTCTAATATTAATTCTCCTCCTTGTGTTAACTGTGATTTTAATTGATATAGAAAATCAATGGGGGAGCGGCGGTGATATAAAACCCCCATAGCAAATACTGTGTCGAATGCTTTTAATTCTGGTAAGTCTTCAACGCCTAGTGGCAACAGGTTCACTTTATCGTCTTGAATAAAATGTTGAACGGCATTAAATTGCATTAGAAATAATTGGGTTGGGTCAATACCCACAACAAATTTAGCACCAGCTCCGCGCATGCGCCACAAATGATAACCGCTACCACAACCTATATCGAGTACATATTTATTCGACAAGTCGCTAATGTGCTCTGCTAGTCGGTCCCATTTAAAATCACTACGCCATTCTGTATCTATATGTAAGCCGTGAATATGGTATGGCCCTTTGCGCCACGGTTTGAATTTTTTGAGTAAGTTTTCTAAGCGTTTGCTTTCACCTTCATTTAAGTCACCTTGGTTACCTACACTAACGCTGTGGACTAAATCCACTGAGGTTTGTTGTGCTGCAGGCAGTGCGTCTAGTGTTTTTTGCCAATGTTTATATTCTCCATGTAAGTTGTTTTTTTGCCAAAAATCAAGCTGGGCAGGCAGTGTTGTTAGCCAAGAGCTTAAGCGATTGGTGGCAATTTGTTGATAAAACTTACTGAAGTTTGTCATAAAATAGTGTCTTAATATCTTTTGTTTATAGGGTACTTATTTTGGTTTTAATTAATCTGGAATTCATTAATAGTGCTTGTCAGATTAGGTTATTTTATTGCAATGAAAGAAATAAAATTAAAACACTGAAACCAAGGAGATACATGGCTAAAACCAGCATCGGTTAAGCGTTGAATATGTTGCTCAACTGAGTCAGTGCGCATTACGTTTTCTAATGCGGTACGTTTTTGGGCTACTTCTAATTCGCTGTAACCATTCGCTCGTTTAAAGTCGTGGTGTAAATCAATTAACTTTTCGTCAATAACCGGATCGCCATAGGATACTTTTTCTGAGATAACTAAAATACCCCCTGGGTTAACACCTTGGGCTATTTTGTTAATCAGGGCTTGGCGATCTTGTTTATCAATAAATTGCAGGGTGAAGTTTAGTACCACCATTGAGGCGTTCTCTATGGTTACGTCTTGAATATTGGCCTCAATCACGTCTATAGCTGTCTTGCCTTTAAAGGCATTGATATGCATTTTACAGCGTTCAACCATGGCGGATGAATTATCAATGGCAATAATTTTACATTGTTCATTATTAATACCCTTGCGCATGGCTAATGTGGCAGCACCTAATGAACAACCTAGGTCGTAAACTAGGGTGTTTGGTTTTACAAAACGTTGGCTTAAACGACCAATGGTATCAATGATTGTGTTATAGCCAGGCACTGAACGTGTAATCATATCAGGAAAAACTTCCACAACTTGTGCATCAAAGGTAAAGTCTTTTACTTGAGCATGTGGGTTTGAATAGATTAAGTCAGTATTACTTACGTTTGAGTCAGAAGGGTGCATGGCTATAATTTTATTTAATATTCGTAACGGTTTTATTTATTTTAACCGATATTTATTCGATATATAAGCAAATATATCAGCAATTATGCTGTCATTTGTGAAGTTTTTTCATTTGATCTTATTCGTAAAGCCTGTTGCGCTTTTATTTATACTTTATTGGCACACTTATTAATAGTGAGATTGTTTATCTGTTAACTATAATGTGTGGATATCCACCCTTATTGTTTTTGCTTTGGGTCAAAACCCGCAAAAAACGTTATAGTCGTAATTTTTTATCTGTTGTAACTATTCCTTGTATTTAGCTGTTTTAATTCGTTTTTATCTTGAAATTTTTTACTTTGTTTAATTGGCACCAACCTTGCGATATAGCTTAGGAACATCCTTTTGAGTTTTTCTAGGGTGTTAATTCAAAAATACTGGTTAAAAAAGTATTAAAAAATAACAAGTCAAAAAATAGTAGGAATAACAATGAACAACAAAAAATTATTTAACAAGTTATGTGCAACAACCTTATTAATTACTGCTGCCACAGTTGCTTCAGCCGCTGAGGGAGACGTGAAAACTTCATTTTATGGATCGTTAAGATTAGGCGCTGATTATGTTGATTCAGGTACTGATGATGATGCACTAAATGGTCGTGATTATCTCAGTAGAATTGGTACTAAAGCCTCAGTTGATTTGGGTGATGGACTTACAGGTTTAGCCGTTGTGGAATACGGTCTTCGTGGTGATGATAATGTAAATTTCAACCAAAATAACAAACCTGGATTACGCCAAGTATTGGTAGGCGTTCAAGGTGACTTTGGTAAAGTTACTTATGGTTCTCAAACTATTCTTTGGCATAAATTTGTTCGCGGTGCTTATTTCTCTGATGGCTTAGATTCTTTACGTCAAGGCGCGATTCGTGACGATGATTTTTTGCAATGGGAAATGAAAAGCGGTAACTGGAAATTTGGGGCAGCATTACAAACAGAAAAACAAGATGGCGATTCATTTGACCAATACCAAGGCGCAATTGAATACAAAGCAGGGCCTGTAAAGTTGCAAGCCGCAATTGCTACCGATAAACAAGGTGATAACACAGGGAATCTTTATGGTGTTCGAGGCTGGTACAATATTTCGGATCAAATAACTATTTCTGCTTTTCATCATCAAGCCGATGCGGATTTTGATATTTATGGCGGCAATTCTTCAGGTAATGTTACGTTAAAATCTACAGCAAGCGGTAATAATGTTGGTGGTGCTACGTCTTGTACCGATGAAGAGCGCTCAACCACAGGAATTTATGGTAAATGGAAGCAAGGAAAAAATCAAGTGCATGCACGTTATGCGGTAAATGCGTGTGATATTAAGGGCGATCTTAGTTCTGTAAAAGTGGAGTATATTCGTCATTATTCTAAAAATTTCAAACTTTGGACATCTTTCGAGCAATTTGATAGCGATGATACGCGTTTACCTTCAACAGGTGAAGACATGTCAGAATTTCAGCTAGGCGCGCGTTTCGATTTTTAAATTTATTGTTTAAAAGTAATTCTAAAACCTAAAACTAACTATAACTAAAATTAGGAAAATTATGTCATTAACTAAAAAATTATTTGGATCAATTTGTATTTTAGCCTGTGCTGTGTCAATGCAAGTAAGTGCTGAACCGATAGAAATTAAATTTTCACATGTGGTTGCAGAAAATACCCCCAAAGGGCAAATGGCACTTAAGTTTAAAACCTTAGTTGAAGAAAGATTATCGGGAAAAGTTTCGGTAAAAGTGTTCCCTAATTCACAACTTTTTGGTGATAACAAAGTGCTTGAAGCAATGCAATTGGGGGATGTGCAATTAGCGGCTCCATCATTGTCAAAGTTCAAAAAGTACACGAAAAAACTGCAAATTTTCGACCTTCCTTTCTTGTTTAAAGATTTAGCTGCGGTTGAGCGTTTTCAACAAGGTGAAGAAGGACAAAGACTACTAAACTCTATTAAACGTAAGGGGTTACAAGGTCTTGGATACTTGCATAATGGTATGAAGCAGCTTTCTTCTAGTACTGAAATGAAAGTACCCACTGACTTAGCAGGGAAAAAGTTTAGAATAATGTCTTCTGACGTATTAGCTGCTCAGTTCCATGCTGTTGATGCGGTACCTGTTAAAAAACCTTTTTCTGAAGTGTTTACTTTATTACAAACCAAAGCGGTTGATGGCCAAGAAAATACTTGGTCAAATATTTATTCAAAGAAGTTTTTTGAGGTACAAGATTATATTACTGAAACGAACCACGGGGTATTAGATTATTTAGTGGTGACTTCGCGAGATTTTTGGCATTCAATACCTAAAGATATTCGCAAAGATGTAGAGAAAGCATTAGCTGAAGCAATTGTATACGGTAATACTATTGCAGCACAAAAAGCTGAGGAAGATAAACAGCGTATTGTTGATTCAAAACGTTCAACCGTTCGAACACTTTCACCGAGCGAACGTCAACAATGGGTCAATGCAATGAAGCCCGTATGGAAACGCTTTGAAGACCAAATAGGTAAAAATGTTATTGATGCTGCTATTGCTGCTAATTAATACATTTTAATTAACTTAATAGGGGCTACGCACAATTTGTAGCCCCGTATTTTCTGTACTCAGTAATAGAGAATACACTGTAATTTATAGGTAATTATTATGTTTTTAAAAAAATCTAGCGCATTAGAAGAAGGCGTGATTTGTCTTCTTTTAGTTAGTATGACGCTATTAGTTTTTGCAGAAGTCATCTCTCGATTTGTCTTTAATGTTGGTTTTATGTGGATGGAAGAAGCGACCCTAACGTGTGGCGCTTGGTTTGTTCTTTTTGGTATGTCTTATGGTGTGAAGGTAGGCGCACATATAGGAGTTGATGCGTTTGTTAAAAGTTTACCACCTAAAGCGAAAAAGCTGACTTCTATCGCTGCTGTTTTTATTTGTTTGTGTTACTGCGGCATGTTTTTTTATGGCAGCATGGTTTATTTAGCCAAAATGTATGATATTGGCCTCGCTATGGAAGATATTCATATGCCTGCATTCATCATTAATGCGCTTAACCCTGATTCAGCATGGGATCTTTTTAAAATTGATGTTGAAGATCCAGTAATGCCTATTTGGATAATACAATCTATTTTATTATTTGGTTTTGCACTGCTTTTTTATCGTTTTTTGCAATTATTAATAAAAATAATGCAAGGAAAAGAAGATGGTTTTCAGTTTGCTGATGAAGCCAAAGAAAGCATGCACTTAATAGAAGAAGATTCTGCCGATAAAAATGTACCCACGCAGGAGCCTAAAAAATGACTATTGCTGCCTTATTTTTAACACTGTTTGTATGTATTTTGATTGGTATGCCAATTGCCATTGCACTGGGTTTCTCTAGCATGGTGACCATCCTGTTTTTCTCTAATGATTCCATTGCTTCCATCGCTTTAAAAATGTATGAAGCAACATCAGAGCATTACACCTTGCTAGCCATTCCTTTTTTTATTCTTTCTTCTGCTTTTTTATCTACAGGGGGCGTTGCTAAAAGGATAATTGATTTTGCTGTTGACAGCGTAGGTCATATTCGTGGTGGCTTAGCGATGGCTTCAGTGCTAGCTTGCATGCTTTTTGCGGCAGTTTCAGGATCTTCGCCTGCAACGGTTGCAGCAATAGGTTCTATTTGTATTGTAGGTATGGTACGTGCTGGTTACCCTGAAAGTTTTGCCGCGGGTGTAATTACTAATGCAGGTACGTTAGGTATACTTATACCCCCTTCAATTGTTATGTTGGTTTATTCTGCGGCAACAGAAGTTTCGGCATCGCGTATGTTTATGGCGGGTTTAATACCAGGTCTTATGATGGGCTCTATTTTAATGTTGGCAATTTATATTGTTGCTCGTTATAAAAATTTGCCATCAAAACCTTTTCCTGGTGTTAAGCAATTATTGCGCTCGGGCTTCATTGCAACAGGAGGTTTAGCACTGATATTTATTGTGTTAGGTGCTATCTATGGTGGTATTGCAAGTCCTACTGAAGCGGCTGCCGTTGCTGCTGTTTATGCTTATTTTATTGCTGTTTTTGGCTATCGTGATATTGGACCATTAAAACATATACAATGGCGAAATACTAAGGAATCACTCGGTCAAGCCATTACTCGCAATGTTATGTTAATGGGATTAGCTTTACCTAAAAGCGTAACAGATAAAGAAGTAAAGCGTGTTATTCTTGATGGGGCTAAAGTCAGTATTATGTTGCTATTTATTATAGCCAATGCAATGCTGTTTGCTCATGTGTTAACCACAGAGCGAATTCCCCATATTATTGCTGAGACGATTATTGGTTGGGGTTTAGAGCCATGGTCATTTTTGATTATTGTTAATATATTATTATTACTTGCTGGTAATTTTATGGAACCCTCAGCAATAATATTGATTATGGCGCCTATCTTGTTTCCAATAGCAACGCAATTGGGGATTGATCCTATCCATTTAGGCATTATTATGGTTGTGAATATGGAAATAGGCATGTTAACACCACCCGTTGGTCTTAATTTATTTGTTACCGCAGGTATTACAGGTAAAAGCATGGGGTGGGTAATTAAAGCGTGTTTACCATGGTTAAGTTTATTGCTGTTGTTCTTAATGTTAATTACTTATGTACCGCAAATATCATTGGCGTTTCCTGAGTATATTGACAAGTTAAATGGCTATTAATCAAAACTAGTTATGTGGAGAGGCTAAAATTGTTAGCCTCTCATTTTCTATTGTTAGTAAAAGTTATAAAGAAGGTGAACTCACTTGCGAATGAACAGCCATCACTTCAAAAAAATGTTTGTCACATTGTTAGTGTTGTTTGGGCTGTTGTTTACGCTAGCACTAGTGAAGCAATTTGGTTTACGCTTGGCTTACCAAGATTTGCAACGACAATCGACACTAAATTTAAACAATTTGATCAGCTATATTGATAATACGCTTGGACGATTTGAAAAAATCCCCGAAGTATTGTCAAAACATCCTTTACTACAAGCGGTACTTACAACCCCTCTAGATACAGAAAAAAGTCAACAACTTAATGTATTACTTGAAGAAATGAGCGATGTTACTCAGGCGTCAGATGTGTATTTAATCAACAAATCGGGTATTACAATTGCAGCGAGCAACTGGCGTAAAGAAAGTTCGTTTGTCGGTAACGACTTCAGTGTTCGCCCTTATTTTTATCAAGCGATGAAAGGTGAGTTATCACGTTATTATGCGGTGGGCCTTATTAGTAATAAACGTGGGTATTATTTTGCCTACCCTGTAAAAAATGAAACAGAAGTACTGGGTGTTATTGCGATAAAGCTTAGAGTAGATGAAATTGAAGAGCAACATGCGCGAGATGTGGGTAGTGACAATTATAATTTTTTGATTGTCGGGCCTGATAATGTTGTTTTTATGTCAGATAACGAAGAATGGCGGCTTAATAAAATTACAACACTTTTAGACGATACCCCCTTTTTTAATGCCACTAAGCCTCCCGAACTAATAGATATAAAACGTTATGCAGAAAGAGAAGTGCTTAAATTGGAAATATCACCAATTGAAAATAATTATTTGCCCATTACACCTAATGTACAACTTTTTCGACTGTTAAATAAGCAAGAAACTGTTTTTGCTCAGCAAGCTAAAATGCGTTTAAATGATTGGCAGGTACATATATGGAGTTCTTTAAAGCCGATAAATGAATACACTGTTTTTTTGATGATTATAGGCACAGGTGGCTATTTTTTAATGGTGATTCTGGTGTTATTCACAAAAGAACGTATTCGTAATACACGTCAGCAATTACAAGCCAATATACTGCTTGAAAAACGAGTGAAGGAGCGGACGGAAGATTTAACCACAACCAATAAAAAATTAGTTGAGGAAATCGCGCAAAGACAAAAAACGCAACTTGAATTGAAGGCAACTCAAGAAGAGCTAATTCAAGCGGCTAAGTTAGCTGTGGTTGGAAATATGTCGGCAAGTATTAATCATGAAATTAATCAACCATTAACTGCGATAAAAAGTTATTCGCAAAACGCATTGATTTATCAAGAACGAGATATGCCCGAAAAGGTTAACGGAAATTTAAAGCATATTATTGGTTTAACAGACCGACTTGCCAATATTGTGAGTCAATTTAAAAGTTTTACTAAGAAAAGTAGTGGTGTGCAAGCCCCCGTGTTAGTGCAGACTTCAATTAATGAAACGTTGGCGATTATCAAGCACCAAGCTCAAAAAGCATCGGTGGAAATTATCACCGATGTCCCTAAAGAAGAGTTGTATATTCTTGGGGATGGTATTCGGTTAGAGCAAGTGTTTGTCAATATTATTAGTAATGCTATGCAAGCCATGAAAAACATGAGTTCTAAAACTATTTATATTAATGTTACCCAAGTAAATGCTACACGTATTACTGGCACTCAAGAAAACCCACAGGTAGATATTACTTTTAGGGATACAGGACCTGGAATTTTAGCGGATAATATAGAAAAGATTTTTGAGCCTTTTTTTACCACCAAAGAGAGTTTTGGCTTAGGAATTGGTTTGTCAATTTCTCAACGTATAATTGAGTCTATGCAAGGTGTGTTAGTGGTTAATAATCACGAATTAGGTGGCGCAATCTTTACTATTTCATTACCCTTGCATTCACCTTCTAATTTACAAAAAAACAATCCACAGGATTAAGTTATGGCTGAAATTAAATTAGGATCTGTTTTTATTGTTGACGACGAAAAACATATCCGTAGTGCTATTGAACAGTTGCTCGAATTAGAAAATTACGAGGTACGCAGTTTTGTCAGCGCAAAAGAGTTATTAGCCAATATTGAGCAAGGCTGTCCAGATGTCATTATAAGTGACATTAATATGCCCGTGATGGATGGGCATCAATTAATGGCAAATATTTTTCAAATAGATCGCGAATTACCCATTATTTTGTTAACAGGCTTTGGTGATATATCAATGGCAGTTAATGCGATAAAAAATGGTGCCTATGATTTTATTGAAAAACCATTTAATAATGAACATCTCATTGATAGGGTAAAACGTGCCATTGATAAGCGAACGTTAACTCTAGAAAATAGAGCGCTTAAAAAGCAACTTGAAACGCATGCCTCCCCAGGACCTAGAATATTAGGTAATTCACCTGTTATTGTTAAAATGCGTAATATCCTCGATAGCATTATGGACGCGCCTGCCGATATTATGCTTAATGGTGAAACGGGTACTGGCAAGGAGCTTGTAGCGCGTTATTTACATGATCACAGTATTCGTAAAGACCATAACTTTGTTGCATTGAATTGTGGGGCAATTCCTGAAAATATTATAGAGAGTGAATTGTTTGGTGCTGAATCGGGTGCTTTTACTGGGGCAGATAAAAGACGCATTGGTAAATTTGAGTATGCCAATGGCGGCACAATCTTTTTAGATGAAATTGAAAGCACGCCCATGTCTTTGCAAGTAAAATTGTTGCGTGTATTAGAAGACAGACAAGTGGTACGTTTAGGCTCTAATCATAGTATTCCTTTAGATATTCGTGTCATTGCAGCAACTAAAATAGATTTATTAGCGTTATGTGATCAAGGCGAATTTCGCCATGATTTGTATTTCCGTTTGAATTTGGTTGACGTTAATATTCCTCCTTTAAGAGAGCGCAAAGAAGATATTCCTTTGCTGTTTTTACATTTTGCCAGAATTGCTTCTACACGGTATAGCCGCGAACTTATTCCATTGTCGCAGCAAAACCGTACAATTTTGCTAAGTAATGATTGGTTAGGTAATGTACGAGAATTACGGAATTTAGCGGAACGTTATGTTTTACTAGGTGAAGATGCAGCTTTTGAAACACATCAAGATAATTCAACCACATTACATTCAAACATGGGGCTTTCTGAGCGGGTTGGTTTTTTTGAAAAAACGCTGATACAAGATGCGCTACACACTACCAATGGCTGTATTAAAGATACTATGGAAATGCTTTCGCTGCCAAGAAAAACCCTTTATGACAAAATGAAAAAATATGATCTACAACGTAAAGAAACTGACTAGGGCAAGTTAACTATCAGTATTGCTATTAATTATAGGTGTTAATGCGTTTATTCATAATAAGTAAATGCTTTCTTTGTTAAATATTATCTCTTCTAAGTATTATCATTATGATTGAAATTAAAACAGCGGCATACCGTCGTGCAAGTTTTGCGTTAGCATTTGGTTCGTTTATCGTATTTTGTAACTTATACATGTTCCAGCCTATGTTGCCTTTAATGGCGCAAAAATTTAATGCGAGTGCTGTTGCCATCAACTGGTTACTTGCCGCAGGTACGTTAACCTTAGCACTAACCCTAGTACCATGGGCCATTGCATCAGAAATGATCGGACGTCGTACCGTGATGATGTTAAGCCTTTTTTTATTGCCATTTACAGGCATGGCAATGTTGTTAACTGATTCATTGTTGATGTTAACGCTGGCGCGTGGAGTAATGGGCGTTTCACTTGCAGGGTTTGCCGCTGTTGCTGTTGCCTATATGGCGGAAGAATTTACTCCGAAAGCGTTAGTTCTTGCGGTAGGTGGTTATATTAGTGCTAATTCATTAGGGGGTATTACTGGTCGTTTATATGGTGGTTTTGTGAGTGAATATTGGGGGTGGGAAATGGCTGTTATTGGTATGGCTTTGTCTAGTTTGATAGGCGCCTTTATTGTTAATTTATTATTACCTCATCAGCAATATTTTACTCCGAAGAAAGGACAATTTCGCACTCATAATAAACAAGTTGTTGAGCACTTAAAACGCCGAGAGTTATGGTTAGCAATGCTCATTGGTGGTTTTAATTTTGCTCTGTTTGTTAATCTTTATACTGTTATGGGGTTTCGTCTTGTTGCGCCGCCTTATTCACTCTCTATTAGCTTAACTTCAATGATTTTTCTCTGTTATCTTAGTGGTACCGTTACCGCAAAACTTAGTGGTCGATGGGGGCAAGTGTATAGCCCCATTAAGGGAATGGTGTTAGGTACAACGGTGAGTGTTATTGGTATGTGGATCGCATCTTATGATTCGTTGTTTGCTATGGTTCTTGGTTTACTACTGATTAGCTCAGGTGCTTTTTTTACTCATTCATTGGCCTATGCATGGGTAAGTCAAAAGGCAACAACCGCAAAAGCAACGGCAACTGCGTTGTACCTTGTGCACTATTATGTTGGTGGCAGTTTAGGTGGTTTTTACTTAGTTGCTTGTTGGCAATATGGTCAATGGCATGGAGTGCTTGCTGGTGGAATGGCGTTGTATATTTTGGTTTATATACTGTGCTGGCGGTTACATCGTTGTACCTTGGTAAAAAATAGGAAGATGCGTGTTAAAAGAAACTGATAATAATCATTCTTCCTTAGGGTGACTTTACTAATCTTTGCTTTATAATATGCGGCATTTACAAGTTTCGCTAAGTTATTCGTAACTTAGATGTAAGCTGCAGTTCATATTATTATCAAGGCAAAATCTATGCGTAGTCTTTATTGTGGTGAGGTTAATGAATCTCATATTGGTCAAGAGGTCACTCTTTGTGGCTGGGTAAATCGTCGTCGTGACTTAGGTGCTGTAATCTTTTTGGATCTTCGTGATCGCGAAGGTTTAGTGCAAGTGGTTTATGATCCTGATTTACCAGAAGTACTTGCTAAGGCGAATACATTACGCAACGAATTTTGTGTGCAGCTAACGGGCAAAGTACGTGCTCGTCCAGAAGGCCAAGTAAATAAAGACATGAAAACCGGTGCTATTGAAGTACTGGGTTTAGAGCTGACCATTTTAAATAAATCAGCACCGTTGCCATTAGATTCAAATCAAGTTAACTCAGAAGAGCAACGTTTAAAATATCGTTACCTTGATTTACGTCGTGCTGAAATGACTGAACGGTTACGTTTTCGTGCCAAGGTTACCTCAAAAGTACGTAGTTCACTAGAATCGCAAGGTTTTTTAGATATTGAAACGCCAATTCTTACTGCGGCAACGCCTGAAGGTGCGCGTGATTATTTAGTACCAAGTCGTACGCATAAAGGAAAGTTTTTTGCTTTACCACAATCACCACAGTTATTTAAACAATTGCTGATGATGTCAGGTATGGAGCGTTACTATCAAATTGTAAAATGTTTTCGTGATGAAGATCTACGTGCCGACAGACAACCTGAATTTACGCAAATTGATATAGAAACATCATTTATGTCCAGTGATCAAGTTATGGAAGTCACTGAAACAATGATCCGCGAACTGTTTAAAGAAATGTTAGATGTTGATTTAGGTGAGTTCCCGCGTATGCCATTTTCTGAAGCGATGGCACGATATGGCTCAGATAAACCTGATTTACGTAATCCATTAGAGATAACAGATGTTGCGGATATTTTAAGAGATGTTGAATTTAAAGTGTTTTCAGGCCCCGCAAATGATGAAAAAGGCCGTGTTGCGGTTATTTGTGTGCCTAATGGCGCAGCGAAGTTTTCACGAAAAGGTATTGATGATTTAACCAAGTTTGTTGGTATTTATGGTGCTAAAGGTATGCCATGGATGAAAGTAAATGATATTGACGCTGCGTTATCAACAGGTGTTGATGGTTTACAATCACCTATTTTGAAATTTTTATCTGCTGATGCAGCTAAAGCACTACTTGAGCGTACGAAAGCTAAAACTGGCGATATTATTTTCTTTGGTTCAGACACGTATAATGTTGTTACAGAATCATTGGGGGCTTTACGTCTTAAAATTGGTGAAGATTTAGATTTACTTAAAGGTGACTGGAAACCTTTATGGGTTGTTGATTTTCCAATGTTTGAAGAAATTGACGGTCGCATGCATGCATTGCATCACCCGTTCACAGCACCAACAGGTTTAACACCTGAAGAGCTTGAAGCGAATCCTCTTGGCGCATTATCAGACGCTTACGACATGGTATTAAATGGTTGTGAGTTAGGTGGTGGTTCGGTACGTATTCACAAACAAGATATGCAATCTGCCGCGTTTAGAATTTTAGGTATTGATGAAGCTGAAGCACAAGAGAAATTTGGTTTCTTACTTGAAGCGTTACAATATGGTGCGCCACCACATGCAGGTCTTGCCTTTGGTCTTGATCGATTAGTGATGTTAATGACAGGCACAACATCAATTCGTGAAGTAATGGCTTTTCCAAAAACCACAACTGCAGCTTGTCCATTAACGAATGCGCCTGGTAATGCTAACCCAGCACAATTAGCTGAGTTGGGTATACAGAAACTTGAAAAACCTTTTGATGATGAATAAGGTGTTATAAGCGTGATGTTAATCGCGCTTAACCGCTTGTTTTTGAAATTAATAACTGAGCGCGGGCAAACTCCCACCTACTCTTTATGGCTATTATTTTAGGAATAGACCCCGGGTCACGCTTTACTGGCTACGGGGTTATAAAGCATGAAGGTCGCTCTTTTACTTATCTTGGAAGTGGCTGTATCAAAGCACTGAGTCAAGGTGATGAGCTAGGTTTACGCTTGCAAACTATTTTTGCAGGGGTTTCTGAAATTATTTTACAATTCAAACCTGATCTGTTTGCCATTGAGCAAGTATTTATGGCGAAAAATCCTGATTCTGCACTTAAACTTGGTCAAGCGCGTGGTGCGGCTATTGTTGCGGCCACGAATAACGGCTTGCCCATTGCTGAGTACTCAGCACGGCAAATTAAACAAGCTGTAGTCGGTACTGGTAGTGCCGATAAATCACAAGTGCAACATATGGTAAAGAGCATTCTTAAACTTCCTGGTACACCACAAGCCGATGCAGCTGATGCGCTTGCGGTTGCTTTATGTCACGCTAACAGTCATGAAATTTTAGCAAAATTAACTGGGCAAGCACAAAAAACAGTGCGAAAAAGGTTAAGGTAGCTCAGTATTAAGTGACCAAAAAATAGTTTACTGTATAAATATATAGTGCTATGATTTTGCCATAATTATTGATTTTTGTAGGTTTATGCTGTGATTGGTCGTTTATCTGGCACGTTAGTTGAAAAATTTCCACCTGAAATTCTTATTGAATGCGCTGGCGTTGGCTATGAAGTTACTATGCCAATGACTAGCATTTATGCATTACCTGAACTTAATGAACCAACAGTTATTTATACCCATTTTGTTGTTCGTGAAGATGCACAATTGCTGTATGGTTTTGTTAATACGACTGAACGAAAGTTATTTCGATTGCTTATTAAAGTGAATGGTGTTGGTCCTAAGTTGGCGTTGGCAGTACTATCTGCGATGTCTGCAGATCAATTTGTGAGTTGTGTTGGTCATGATGATATTTCTGGAATAGTAAAAATTCCAGGGGTTGGTAAAAAAACGGCAGAACGTTTACTCATAGAAATGCGGGATCGTTTAAAAGACTGGCAAATGACTTCACATACTCCAGCAACTGACGCTATGCCTGTACAATTAGGAGCAGAGCAAACGTTTGTAAACGGCTTTAGTGACACTTTTCGTAATAATAAAGGTGATGCCATTAATGCACTTATTTCATTAGGCTATAAACAAGTTCAAGCAGATAAGGCTGTAAAGCTAGTTTATAATGAAGGTATGACAAGCGAAGAAATTATTAGGCTTTCGTTAAAATCGATGCTGTAAAAACAGGGAACAACAATGATAGAAGCTGATCGTTTAATAGAACCTATAGCCACCCTTGAAGACGAAGGCGTTGATCGCGCTATTCGTCCTAAAATGCTTGTTGATTATACGGGACAAGCACACGTAAAGGCCCAAATGGAGATATTTATTCCAGCGGCAAAACAGCGTGATGAGCCATTAGACCATTTACTTATTTTTGGCCCGCCAGGTTTAGGAAAAACTACGCTTGCTAATATTGTTGCTAATGAAATGGGCGTGAATATTCGCACTACTTCTGGGCCTGTATTGGAAAAAGCAGGTGATTTAGCTGCATTACTTACTAACCTAGAAGAAAACGATATTTTATTTATTGATGAAATTCATCGATTAAGCCCTGTTGTTGAAGAAATACTTTACCCAGCCATGGAAGATTATCAACTTGATATTATGATCGGTGAGGGGCCTGCAGCACGTTCAATTAAATTAGATTTACCTGCCTTTACACTGATTGGTGCAACGACTCGAGCTGGTGCATTAACGTCACCGCTTAGAGATAGGTTTGGTATCGTGCAGCGTTTAGAGTTTTATAATGTACAAGACTTAACCTCAATAGTGAAAAGATCGGCGCATTTCTTAAACTTAAATATTGATGGGGACGGGGCGTATGAAGTTGCTCGTCGTGCTCGCGGAACGCCACGTATTGCGAATAGATTATTACGTCGAGTGCGTGATTATGCCGATATCAAAACACATGGTTTTGTTAATCAAGCAACTGCAGCAGCCGCGCTTGATATGCTAGAAGTAGATAATGAAGGTTTTGATATTATGGATAGAAAACTGCTGCATGCCATTATTGATAAATTTATGGGAGGACCTGTGGGTCTTGATAATGTTGCAGCGGCAATTGGTGAAGAGCGAGAAACAATAGAAGATGTGCTTGAACCCTTCTTGATTCAACAAGGTTTTTTACAAAGAACACCTCGTGGCCGAATTGCCACTGATAGAGCTTATCAGCATTTTTCAATAACTCGGCCTGTACTCAAGTAGTATTTTTTACTTTTTTCTACGGCTATGCCAAGCTTTTGTTGCACTATAGCGCCATAATAATTGAATGCCATAGTAACCTAGAATTGAAAACAATATTGCTAAAACACCGCAACCTAATAAAAATGCAGGGCCAATGGTTGATAAACTATCAATTATCCACTGCCAACTTGCTTCAAACAAAAACTCTTTATGAGGGGTATGTAATAACCAAGCTCCTACAACATAGCACGCGTAAAAAATTGCAGGCATGGTAAGTGGATTTGTTAACCAGACTAAGGCAACTGACAGTGGTAAATTTGAATGGACTAAAATTGCTGTACCAGCAGCTAAAATCATTTGAAAAGGGACAGGGATAAAAGCAAAAAATAAACCAACAGCAAAAGCTTTTGCTACAGAATGACGATTCATGTGCCATAAATGTGGGTTATGTAATAAATTACCAAAAATTTTTAAGTGTTTATTGTCTTTAATACGTTGATGATCTGGCATAAAGCGCTTAATTAGTTTTTTTGGCATATACTTACAATGATCTTTATATTTAGTTATCTTAAAGGTTTATTAATCAATATTAAATTTCTATCGTTGCTAGTAAAATTTAACGATAGAACAATCATACTATATCGGATACAGGAAGTACTTCATTCACTATGGACTGGTGGCTAGCTAATTTTTTTCTTGGTGCTATATTCTCACTATTTTTACCTGTAGTGCCAGATCTTTTTGTGTTAATTTCACTTCTTTTGCTCTCATTCTTCTTTTTTTACTTTCCTTTCAAGCAACCTATTATTCATTTTGTTAGTTTATCTGGGTTTTATTACCCTTTACGATTAAGCTCTGGGCTGTTATTTGGGGCAAGTTGGATGCTATTTAATGCGTTTACTTTTCAACACCTTTGGCAAGAGAACAAGTTAGATGTTATTGAGTTATCAAATAAAGCTCAGTGGATTCAAGGTGAGGTATTAAGTTTACATGCCCCTACAGAACAACCTGAATCTACAGAAAATACATTAAAAATTAGCTCGTTAATAAAAAGTGAAGATAAATTAAGCCAAATAAACCGTTCAAATAGTCAGTTACGTTTCAATCTTTCTGTCACTCACCTTAATAATATTAAGCTAGCTAGCGCTATCCAATTTCGGTTAAGTTGGAAAAAAGCCAATTTAGCATTACAACAAGGTCAAAGTGTCAATTTGTACGTGAAATTTAAGCCTGCTCACGGCCTAGCTAATCAAGGAGGTTTTAGTTACCAAACTTGGTTAAATAGTAAAATGATCAGTGCTACGGGTTATGTTATTAACCATAAAGATAACCGCCTACTTAATGGTGAAAGTTCGCTACGACAACAACTTTTCAATGATTATACCGCATTACTAACTAAAAATAGTGATAAAAATGCATTAGCCCCTTTATTATTGGCATTAGGATTTGGCTCGCGTACGGCCTTAACACAAGATTTATGGCAGGTGTTACAAGTTACAGGTACGGGGCATTTAATTGCGATTTCAGGTTTGCATATTGGTTTAGTGGCAACGGGCTGTTTTTATAGTGTTATGTTGTTACTGCGTTTATTACCTTTGTTATTATTTGTACAAAGTTACAAGCTACAAACAACTAATTTTCGTTATTATGCTATTGGGTTAAGTATGATGGCGGCTTTTAGTTATGGGTATTTAGCTGGTTTTTCTTTACCCACAGTGCGCGCTTTAGTGATGTTAAGTTTTTATTGGCTAATACGATTATTAGCCCTAAATATTTCAGTGACACGTTGGTTGCTCCTGACATTATTTATCATAACACTAACCACTCCTTTTAGTTTGTTTACGGCAAGTTTTTGGCTGTCGGTTTATGCTGTTACGGTTATTTTTTTAACGCTTTGGCGTTTTAAAAACATACTCAACACGGGTCATATATTTTGGCGCTTTATTAAAGGGTTAATTGTTATTCAATTAAGTTTAACGGTTATGCTTTTGCCTATTAGCGCCGTATTTTTTCAACAAGTTACGTTAGTTGCCTTATTCGCGAATATTATTGCGGTACCTTGGATGAGTTTTATTAGTATTCCTTTGTGTTTATTGTCAGTACTTACGATGCATGTTTCAGACACTTTGTCTCATTATTTGGTTCTATTATCTTTAGCATCTCTAGAGGCTATTTGGAGTTATTTAACTTATTTGTCTACCACCTGGTGGGCAGTTATTCCATTGTCATCAATTGACATTCAGTTTTTATTTTTTTGTGGTCTAGCAATTGTATTATGGGCATTTCTTCAACCTAAATTTTCATACCAAATTAAAGGTAAAAAACGTATTGTTATGCTTTGCTTTTTGCTAATTTTTATCAGCTTAATTCCAGCGTTAAATAAAAAGCTAAATAAGCAGTTACCGCATTGGCAGTTAGTTGTTTTCGATGTTGGTCAAGGACTATCAATACTGATACAACGTGATAATAAGGCTATTTTATACGATACAGGCGCTGCTTATGATAGTGGTTTTAATATGATAGAAGCTGTAGTGCTACCTTATTTACAATTTGCAGGCATACAGCGTTTAGATAAAGTAATTATTAGTCATGGTGATAATGACCACGCGGGAGGGTTAAAGGTTTTACAGCAATCTATCGTGGTTGATGAATTGATTTACAATACCAGTAAAGACGTTGAAAGTAGTACTTGCCTGCAAGGTGAATTATTTTTCTGGCAAAATTTAACAATAGAAATGCTGTGGCCAGACCAAAAAATAGCACAAGAAAATGATGACTCTTGTGTATTACTAATTACAGACAATAAACACAAGGTATTGTTAACAGGGGATATTTCCAAAAAAATTGAAAGTAAGCTAATGCAAAAATACCCATCGCTTCAAGCTGATGTATTGATTGTGCCGCATCATGGCTCTAAAACATCATCAAGCAAAATGTTCATTGAACAAGTAAACCCTAAAATAGCGGTGGTTAGCGCTGGTTTTTTAAATAGATGGCGTATGCCTGTTACTGAAGTGGTAAATCGTTACCAACAATATAATATACAATTGCTTAATAGTGCTAAATTAGGACAAGTTACAATCAATTTTTCGGAAAATGATGTTAGTTATTATACCTATCATGATAATTTATGGCCTTTCTGGTTTGCAAAGTCACCTTGGTAAAGATATTTAGTTGGTTGTTTAACTAATTCACGTTAAAATCAAATGATTATAATGTCAGTCAGATGCAGTGAAAGAATTTCTTCTATGGAAAACTCAATAAACGCCACTACATGGCACAATTTCAAGCGTCTTCTTGGTTATGCCAAACCTTATAAATTAGGTTTTATTGCCGCTATTATAGGTATGTTAGGCTACGCCGCTATCGATGTGTATTTTTTATCTCAACTTAAACCGTTAATAGATGAAGGTTTAGGTGGTGCAAACCGTGAATTTATGAAATGGGCACCATTATTTGTTGTTGCAGCCTTTATATTTCGTGGGTTATTCCACTTTATTGCTAATTACTGTTTAGCATGGGTGGGAAATAATGTGGTGACCGATTTAAAGCAGGCATTGTTTGAACATATTATGAGTATGCCTGTGACTTTTCATGACAAAGAATCAACGGGTGGTTTAATTTCTAAGCTGACTTATGACACTGAACAAGTTTTAAATTCTGTGAGTAAAGCGGTCTTAGTTATAGTGCAACAAAGTGCTTTTGTGCTAGGTTTAATTGGTTTGATGTTTTATATCAGTTGGCAGTTATCGCTTATTTTTGTTTTTATAACACCTATAATTGCCTTTGTGGTGCATTTTGTTTCAAAGCGCTTTCGTAAAATAAGTAAAAATATTCAAGGGGCCATGGGCGAAGTTACCTCGGCTGCTGAGCAAACCTTTAATGGCCATAAAGTGGTGCTGACTTTTGGTGGGCAAGAAAAAGAATTTGCTCGTTTTCAACAAATTAATAATCAAAATAGACATCAACGAATGAAGTTAGTTGCTGCGAAAGCAGGCAGTGTCCCTATTATTCAAATTATTGCTTCCTTTGCTTTAGCTTTTGTTTTTTATGCGGTGAATTCTGACGCTTTACGCGAAAGTATTTCTGCTGGTAGTTTTATTAGTATTATTACTTACATGGTGATGTTGTTAAGACCACTAAAAATGTTGACTGATGTTAATAGTGAATTTCAACGAGGGATGGCTGCTTGTACGAGTATTTTTTCTGTTTTAGATCAAGAGAGAGAAAAAGATACGGGTGTTAAACATCTTGATAAGGCACAGGGAAAAATTGTATTTAAAAATGTTAAATTTGCTTATGATTATCAAGATGATGATTTAGTTAATAACAAATGGGCGCTCGACAATATATCGTTTGAATTAAATTCAGGTGAAACATTGGCCTTTGTTGGCCGTTCGGGTAGTGGTAAGTCGACGGCTAGTGCGTTGTTATTACGCTTTTATGATGCTAATCAAGGTGAAATTCTAATTGATGATACAAATATTGAAGAGTATTTTTTGAAGGATTTACGTCACCAGTTTGCTTATGTTTCACAAGATGTGGTGCTTTTTAACGACACCCTCGCCAATAATATTGCTTATGGTAAACCTGAAGCGACAAAAGATGAAATTATAGCGGCCGCTAAAAGTGCTCATATTCTAGAATTTGCTGATAATATGGAACAAGGATTACAAACAAATATTGGTGAAAATGGTGCTTTGTTATCGGGCGGTCAACGTCAACGTGTAGCCATTGCACGAGCGTTATTATGTGACGCACCATTTTTGATTTTAGACGAAGCCACTAGTGCGTTAGATACTGAATCTGAACGTCATATTCAAGATGCATTGCAAACATTACAACAAAATAGAACATCAATTGTTATTGCTCATCGGTTATCTACTATTGAAAATGCAGATAAAATTGTTGTGATGGAGCAGGGTAAAATAATTGAGCAGGGTAATCATCAAACGCTACTTGATAAAAATGGTGCTTATGCTCAACTACATAATTTTCAATTTGAGTCTTAAGATGAATAATCTCAATGATAACGTTACGACGGAGTTAGCGTGCGTTTAATTGAACAAGTTTGGTTTAAAAAGCACCGTGCAAAATATTGGTTAGTTCCTTTATTATTGCCTTTAAGCGCCTTGTTTTACTTATTAAGCTTACTGCGTAGGCTCGCATTTAAGTTAGGTGTTTTAAAATCATTTAACGTTGATGCGCCCGTCATTGTTGTAGGGAATATTGGTATTGGTGGTAATGGTAAAACACCTGTAGTTGTTCATTTAGTAGAATTAATGAAAACATTAGGTTTTAAACCGGGGGTTATTTCTCGTGGTTACGGTGGCAAAGCTGATACTTACCCTTATTTACTGGATGATAGTAGCACGAGTATACAAGCAGGTGATGAGCCGATACTAATATATCAACGTTGTCATGTGCCTGTGGTGGTAGGCGCTGACCGAGTGGCTAATGCACAGTGGTTAATTACACAAGGTTGTAATGTTGTCATCAGTGATGATGGTTTACAGCATTATCGTTTACAGCGTGATATAGAGTTAATAATTGTCGATGCTAAACGCCTTTTTGGTAATGGATTGCTATTGCCTGCTGGGCCTTTACGCGAAGGTAAATGGCGTTTACAACAAGCAGACCTAGTTATTTTTAATGGTGCTTATGTTACCAGTAACAATAATAAAAATATTGAGTCATTATTAATGACACTCACAGGAAATGAATTAATTCATATTAAAAGTGGTGAAAAGCTGTTGTTAACTGAGTTTATTAAAACATGGCACAGTGTGAATGCTATTGCTGGCATTGGTGACCCGCAACGTTTTTTTGATACTTTAAAAACGCTGGGTTTTAACATAATCAAACAGCAAGGCTTTATTGATCATAAAAATTTCACCCTTGATGATTTTAATCAGTTTAAAACTGATTTACCGCTGTTAATGACCGAGAAAGATGCGGTAAAATGCCAGTCATTCGCGCAAGATAACTGGTGGTATTTACCCGTTAGGGCGCAGTTTTCAGAACAAGATGAACAAGCATTGATGCAATACATAAAGAAGAAACTATCTAGGTAGGTTGAATATTTTCAATTTATACACAAATAAAACAACATCAACAAAGAGAATCAAATTATGGCTTTTGATACAAAATTAATGGACATTTTAGCGTGTCCTGTATGTAAAGGTAAACTTGACTACAATAAAGAGCAGCAAGAGCTTATCTGTAAATTTGATAAACTTGCCTATGCAATAGAACAAGATATTCCTGTGTTGTTAGAGAGCGAAGCGCGTCGTATTTGCCAAGATGATTCGGGCGAAGTATTACATAATGTAAATCAAGAAGGCTAAATAATGACAGTTGCCATATTGCCTATCGATACCACTCCTTTTATTGTTGTAATTCCTGCACGTTTTCAATCTTCAAGACTACCTGGCAAAGTGCTTGCTGATATTGGCGGCAAACCTATGATTCAATGGGTTGTAGAAAAAGCAAAACTGAGCGGCGCAAGTAAAGTGATTGTGGCGACGGATAATGATGAAGTTGAGCAAGTAGTTAAGCGTTTTGGTGGCGAAGTATGTAAAACACGAAGTGACCATCAATCTGGCACTGAGCGCTTAGCTGAAGTGATGGAACTATACCAGTTTCATGATGATGAAATTATTGTAAATGTTCAAGGTGATGAGCCTTTTATTCCGCCTGAAAACATTGCTCAAGTAGCAAATAATTTAGCGCATCAAAAAGCGGCGCAAGTGGTTAATAATTTAGATATGGGTAAAGTTTCTCGTATGTCCACGTTAGCGATTAAAATTGACTCTGTTGCCGAAGCATTTAACCCTAATGCAGTAAAAGTATTAACCGATAAAGACGGCTATGCTTTGTACTTTAGCCGTGCGACTATTCCTTATGACAGAGCCCTGTTTTTAGGTAATGACAGTGTTAATAGTATTGGTGAATTCTATTTACGTCATGTAGGTATTTACGCTTATCGCGCTGGTTTTATTAAAGACTATGTTAATTGGCCAACGAGCCAATTAGAGCAAGTTGAAGCATTGGAACAGTTAAGGGTGCTTTATCAGGGGGAAAATATTCATGTTGCTGTAGCAAAAACAAATGTGCCAGTTGAGGGGGTTGATACCCCAGAAGATCTCGAAAAAGCACGTGCTTATGCGGCATCTATCAATTTTTCTTGAATGGAAAAATTTAATAGGATTGGTATCGGTTAATATTTTTGATAAACCACTATTATTATTGTTAGTGGGGTAAAGTTTATTAAAGGCGGCTATTCATTTTTATTCAGTATAATTAGTAGTATTATATAGTTCTTATTTTCAAACAAAGTAGTGACCATGACAATTGATCTTAACAGCCAATATGGCTTGAATCCTGCGCATAGTGAAGTGGTAGAAGCGTGTAAAATTATAGAACCATGTGATGTGTTAGACATGGGGTGTTCTAATGGCCGTAATGCATTGTACCTAAGCCAACTTAAATTTAATGTTAGTGCAATTGATGCTAACTCTGCTGCGGTTGATACGCTGAAGCGTATTATTGATGAAGAAAAACTCACCAATATTACGGCACAAGTGTACGATATTAATAATGCCAGTCTTGATGACAATTACGGCTTTATTGCTTGCACAGTTACCTTGATGTTTCTTGACCCTGCTCGTGTGGATGCTGTTATTGCTAACATGCAAGCATGTACTTTGCCAGGGGGGTATAACTTAATTGTTTGCGCCATGAGTACAGTTGAACATCCATGCCCTGTTGGCTTTCCATTCACCTTAAATGAAGGTGAATTGCGCGAAGCGTATCAGGGCTGGGAGTTAATTAAGTATAATGAAGACGTTGGCACTATGCACAATGGAGTAAAGTTGCAGTTTGCGACTATTTTAGCGAAAAAGCCTAATTAACCTGAGCTCGGCTTAACAAATGTTTCTCTAGCTGCTGTTTTTCCTTACTTCTGCGTTAAATTTACTTGCAATAGGCCAGCTATTGACGCGAAATTTGCCTTGAATTAAGAAAAACTATCAAGCTAGAGATATATCAAAAATAATTTTTACTGGTATTT